>JAUSIA010000383.1 GCA_030648225.1 Ignavibacteria bacterium
GTTCTATTGCGATTCTAAAAGTATCAAAAAGTTCATCGGGGGAATTTGAATTCCTGAAAATGTTTTCAAAGTATTTTTTTGATATTCGTGGCATATTGAATAACAATAATTAAAAAGTGAATTTCCCACTACTTCTAATACAAGTACAAGAATAAGATGTAATTTAAGAAAAAAATGATTTGACATTGGTAATAACTTTCTCTATCTCAGTATTAGATTAAGGAAGTCTTTTGAGAGGGTTCATATAAATGGGAATCCTTCCAAAATTGCTTTCGGGTTTGAAATTGTGTAATGGAGGCACAGCAATGAAAACCTTTAAAATCTTTCCGGTTTTTATCTTACTCACTTTTATATTCTTTCCCAAATGCAATACCACTGAACCGCCGCCTGATAACAGGAAATTAACTTTAACATTCGAAGATGCTTCCTGCACCGAAGCCTGGCTTAGGTTAGAATCAGAAAACATTTCTTTGCCATTTGAGGCTATAATTAAAAAAGATAATGATGTTGCTAAAGTAATTAATCTGAATAGCAATGATACAATCATCTATATAGACACCCTTCTCCCAAATAAAACTTACACCTTCAAAGCTGAGTTATCGAGCATCCAAAATCCTCTACCCAGCAACGAGATTACAGCGACAACTATGGACACAACCAGCCACCACTTTACCTTTGAAACTTTTACTTTTGGTGAGCATAGCAGCAGTGTGCTTTACGATGTTGCAATTATAAATGAAAATAATATCTGGGCTGTAGGTGAGATTTATATGAATGACTCTTTGGGACAACCCGATCCTAATTTTTACAATGTTATCCACTTTGATGGAAATAATTGGGAACCTATAAGATTACTTACCAACTGCAGAATTTATTTCCCGGAATGTGGACCCGAGACATTAGGTATTGCCCCTGCCAAAACAATTTTTGCATTTAATGAAAATGATATATGGATTGCAGCAGGAAATGTTTTCCATTTTAATGGTACTGAATGGAACCGCCATGCTGGAACAGGACCTGAAAATGGTTCTGCAAATAAGATTTGGGGAAGCAGTAGCTCTGATATTTACTTTGCTGGTAATAATGGATATATATCACACTACAACGGTACAAACTGGCAAAAAATAGGCAGCGGGACGGATTTAGATATTTATGATATATGGGGTGATTATAATGAGAAGACAGGTGATTATGAAATTTTACTGGTTCTTTCAAAATCGAATTTTAATCTTGTGGATAAAAAATTATTAAAAATTGAAGGGAATACAATTAAGGTACTTAATGACAGCGGGTTGGCTAAAAGTGTTCAATCAATATGGTTTTTACCTGATAAACGATATTATATTGTTGGAAGTGGCATTCATCAGAAGCATAGATTACATGACCCCTTTTGGAATGTATATCCATCAGGAGTTGTAACTTCTTATCAATCTCATCGTGTTAGAGGAAGTAATATAAATGATATTTTCGTTGTTGGCAGTTTTGCGGAGGTTGTACATTTTAATGGGATTAGCTGGTATAAGTATCAAATCTCAATCACTAGCGGAGCTTTTGGAAATATTGATATTAAAAGTAATCTTGTTGTAACCGTCGGATATTATGGTAATCAGGGGGTTGTAGTAATGGGCAGAAAATAATGAAAATCGAGAATTATAAAGGAGGTGAGTAAGGCTGAAAAAAATAATAATTTAAACCTCTCCACTGTTGGTGGCAGTGAAGAGGTTAGTTGCTAAATATAGAAAGCATCTTAAGAATCAGAGTTTGGCCAACTAAGATTATGAGCTTTTATATTTAGTAACCCAAAAATAATAAATTCCCACCAGATAATAAGTCAAAAAATGGAGATAAAAATGAAAGCAAAAAATTTCATACTGTTAACATTTATATTTTTATCATTTTTCTGGCTCGAAATAAAAGCTCAAACCATTTGGGAATGTGCGACAGAAGGGCCTCCAACAGATCTTCTCAAAAGTTTAGGTATTACTACCTATGACCCTGAGCTTGAAACTGTTACTATTAGGTTCTATATCCACATAATTCGAAGAAGTGATGGAACAGGCGGACTAACTTCGACACAGGTTACAAATGCGATAAATATAATGAAGGCAGATTACGAGGAAAGAAATATTTATTTCTATAAAAAAGGCGAGAGCTCAATAAATAATAATACATATTTCAATTTTGACGGCAGTCCATCGTCATTTAACAGTTTAATTCAGCAAAATCCACATAATGATGCGATTAATTTATATCTTTTGCCCTTGGGTATTAGTTACGGAAAGGCATCAGGAATACCTGGAATAGCCTTAGTTATAGGAGGTAATTATTCACAAACTTCTGTCATTTCACATGAAATGGGACATTGCCTTGGATTATGGCATACTCATAGTGGAAGAGGCTGCGCTGATTTTGCAAATTGTGCTGAAGCGACTAATGGTACCAATTGTACAACTTGTGGAGATTTAGTTTGCGATACTCCTGCAGATCCTTGTTTAAGTGGAAATGTAAATTCACTATGCCAATATGTTGGACCATTCGGATTTAATCCTGATGTACCAAATATTATGTCATATACACCACCGGAATGTATGGAACATTTAACGACTGGCCAATTTGATAGAATGTTTGTAATGATTGAAAATTCCAGCATTCTGCAAAACGTTATTTTTTCTGGTATTCCGGTAACAGTTGATCAAAAACTAAGCAACCAAACCACATCGGGTACAGTAGCTCATTGGGAAAGTAATAATTTTGTTAGCTACTCAGAGTACCTCGCGTATTCGATTTACAATTAAATACAACGGAAGTTTTTCAAGGTTCACAAGTGATTATTTCTAATCAAAAGTATAATCAATGGTTTAAAGGAAGTAATCCAGAAAACGATGTAACAAATCATCATCTTTTTCTTGTTGATGATAATTTCCCAACAACACTTAAGTCTCAATTTCAACAAACTTATTCAGGTGTTACAATAAAAAATGAATTTTTAGAATCAATTGGATTAAATCCTTTAACTGATAATGTTGATTTCAAAGATCCGTGGCTGATCGATTATCCTGATCCAAGCTATGGTAATAATTCTAGAAATAGGGGACTGAGTGCAATCTTTAAGCCTAAATCATCGCCCTTTTTTCCAGATTATACTACTAATTACAGCGGTGATGTATATAAAGGAATATTTTTAAATCAAAATCCTTCTTTCAATTCACAGTTACCTATATACAGCGTTCGTTCACTATCACAAGATATTGATCTGGGAGGAACACTTGGAGTACATAAGTTTTACAATCAGAATTGGAGCGGGACTAATGTTTCTTTTCAATACCCAAACAACACAGAGACCGCAGTTGTATTCACTAGCAGCAGTGCGGTTGTAACTGCCAATCTCAAAGGCACTCAGCTATCTTCGCAAACAAATGCTTACACTAACAACAGCCAGAGAAAATTTGTACGGACAGATGATGGCTGGCTGCATTCCGTTTATGAAAGTATGGGAAGAGTTTGGTATGAAACAAAGAAACCAAGTAGTGATTGGCAGATAATGAATGATGGTAAACCTTTAGACAGCGGAGAAGGAAAACAGCCTTCAATTGATTATTCTTCTTTAATTAGTCCCGATGGGTTGGTATATCAAATTGTGATAGTTTACCAGGAGAAATCCGGCAGCAGTTCTAAAATAAGAATAAAATATTTTAAGAGATTGTTTGATGAACTTAATATTAGTTTTGTTGATGATGCGGATATCGCAACTATATCCGGCAGTTATTCCACAACTAACACAACACCGGTAGTCGGATTTCATCAGACTAATGCTCCTAATACTACTAATACAGCTACAGTTATATGGAAAAATGGTACTGGTAACTTATATGGCTGGTATGGTACAATTAGCAGTATTATTGGTACAATTCAAGGCCCAAATTCTCTTACAGGCACAACAAGCAACTCTATCAATCCTACGATATACGTTGCAAAAATCGGAACAAGAACTACAAAGCTTGCCTGGGAAGAAACCGGTACGGGTGGTGCAGCATCTATAAAATATGCAGCAATGGGTAATTCCCAGATATCAGGCTCAATAACCACACCTTCTACTAACAGTGGCTACACAAAGAATTATCAGCCATCAATTATAGAGTTCAACGGCGGTGCAAGGCTTTGCTGGATTGGATATGTTCAATACAGTGGTGGAGCTATTTATTATTATGTTACTGTATTCAAAGATCCCGCCGTTGTTACTCAATTCTGGAATTTTGGAAATGAAGTCCGTACAGTAAATATAAACCGCACAGCAGATGGTAATTATGTAGTTGGATGGAGTGAGGTTAATGGCAGTGTCTTTACAAATAAATATGTAAGGAGCACAACCCTTTCTGCAATCAAGAATTTCGGCACTACAGGTAAAGATATCCAGGTAAATAATGGCGCAAATTTTTACAGCCAGTATGCAAATTCATTTCAATCTGCTACTGTACCATATAATTTCAGTATTTCAAATTCAGTTGGTAATATTGGTAAAGAACAGGCAGGTTCTTTAATAGCTTCAGGAAGAGAAGGAGTAGTATATAAGGATGAAGCACAATTTTATTTTACAGTTGGTGATATAATTGTAAATGAACAGAATATAGAATTTGTTGACGTTCCTGATACATTGAATATTTCAAGCAGAGAAATTCTTAATGGTTATCTCATCAGCGATCCTTTTGAAGTTAATGATAACAGCATTTTTACCTATGGTGTCCAATATGGAATAACAGATTCAGCAAGTGGTTATGAATTTCTTGATGATAATCATTTCATAAACTATAAAGTTGAACTGAGAGATGATGCAACGGGAGAATTGATAGGATTGTTTGATGATATTACTTTCACCAAAACAAATCTTAATCAATATAATAACATTTCCTATCAAGTTAATACTCAAGGAATAGGCAGTCGAACTGTAAGATTAAAACTTGTTATAGATGATAATCTTGATCCGGGTTATTCACTTTCACATAAATACGCTGATGAAAGTGTTTTGTTAAAAACGAATCAAAGTAATGTTAGCTATAAAGGTACTACGGCAGTTGAAAACTATGACCTTTCACAGAACTATCCTAATCCTTTCAATCCGTTTACCACAATAAAATACCAGATACCTGAAGACGGAATTGTAACAATGAAGATTTATGATATACTTGGCAAAGAAGTTAAGACACTTGTTAATGAACAAAAACATTCAGGCAGATATGAAGTACAATTTGATGCGGGTGATTTGGCAAGCGGTGTTTATATCTATAGAATTCAGGTAAATGATTTCGTCTCTGTAAAAAAGTTGATGCTATTGAAGTAACATTCAAATGTGAAGTTCGCTTTAAAGTGAGCTTCACTTTTATCTTATCTTCTCTATTGCTTTCTTATAAAGCTCAATATATTTCTTTGCAGAATTATCCCATGAATAATCTTTAGCCATCCCGTTCCTCTGGATTTTCTTCCAGGTTTCTTTATCAAAAAATGTTCTTATTGCTCTTTCTACAGTAGAATAAAGAGCATAGCTTGAATAATCATTAAATGAAAAACCTGTGCC
>JAUSIA010000390.1 GCA_030648225.1 Ignavibacteria bacterium
CTTCTATATTTTTTTTAGTTTCAGAAAAGACTTCAAGTTCAGCATCCCTGAACATATAAATGCTCTGCTTTTCATCACCGACTACAAAAAGATTCCCCGCTTTTAAATCATCAAGAATAGGAATAAAGATGTGGTATTGAAGTTCATTTGTATCCTGGTATTCATCAACCATTATATATTTATATTTTTCAGAAAGGGCTTGTCTTACATTTTTATTCTTTAAAATTTTCCTGGTATTCAAAAGAATATCTTCAAAATCCAAATATCCATTCTTTTTTTTCTTTTCTTCATATAAAGCACTGCACTTGTTAAAGAACATAATAACTTTCTTTCCAAGCTTTGCAAGTTCATGTTCTATTTGCGAATGATTTTCAGGAATAATGATGGATTTTATTTCTTTGAGAGACCTTTCAATTAAATCTACTTCATAAGAAAGACGATTTCTTGTTTCTCCCGATAAATAACCTGTTTTTTTTATTGTACCACTTTTAATACAGACAAGCTCAGTTATATTATTTATAACCTGAAGATATTTCTCTGTTGTTAAATTATTTTTTAATTCTTCAATTAAAAGAGCAGAAGAAGATGCACATTTATTTTTTCTATCTGTATTCAACACCGCATTATTTATAATGCAAAGATTATTAACTAACAGATTTTTATTCCTTACAAAAATTTTATCAGTGAGATCTGTAAAAGTTTTATAAAAATGCTTCGCAATTTCCTCTTCTGGTTTATTGTAAATTATTCCGGCAAGATCAAAAACATTTTTCCGGTTCTTAATAAGAGAGAACAACTCTTCAGCAAAAATTCTTTTAGATGCAAAGATTCGTATAAGATATTTCAGATCCTCTGCATCTACCGGATCATTAAATGCTGATTTGATAATTTCTTCAACCGAAAGCTCAACAAGTTCATTGGAAAGATTTTCATCAATTGCCTGGAAGTTAGCATCGAGTGAAGCTTCAACAGGATATTCTTTCAGAATATCAATGCAGAATGAATGAATGGTTGATATGTTTGCAGAAACAAGCTGCCTCCTGATCCTCTCAAGTTTTTTTCTCAGGTTTTCTTCAGGAGCGAGAGATAATCTTCGGTCAACTTCGCCGGCAATTTTCCTGTAAAGTTCTCCGGCTGCTTTATCAGTAAAAGTAATTGCAGCAATATTCCTGAGAGTGATATTTTCATTCAAAGCTATTTCAAGATATCTTCTTGAAAGTACAAATGTTTTACCTGAACCTGCATTTGCAGTTAAAGATATGTGGCTGCCATAATTTAATGCAGCCTGCTGATGAGGCGTTAAAATGCTTTGCAAAGAATCTTCCATTTGATTGTCTATTTAAAAATCATAATAAATTACACACCCCCGGCTAAAGCCGTACCCCTCTAAAGAGGGGATTTATTTTAAAATTCCTATCTTTAGAAGGAGTTAAGAAATGTGTTTGTTTTTACTATTACTGTTTTTGGTTTTTATTTATTCCGATTTTCGATAATCCACTTTTCAATTATATCAAGAACCTTAGTAATATTGTAAAATACTTCATCATCTTCAAAACGTAAGAATCTTATACCAATCGATTCAAGTTTTTCTTGTCTTTTCCTGTCATACTCTTGACTGTTATAATGACTCAATCCATCAATCTCAATAGTAAGCATCAGCTCATTACAGAAAAAATCAACAATATATTCATCCAATGGTTTTTGTCTATGGAAGTCATAGCCTAGCATCTGTTTATTTTTTAAAAACATCCACAATTTAATTTCTGAGGCTGTACTGTTTTTTCGTAGTTCCTGGCTTTTTCTTTTAGCTTTGGATTATACCAGATAATTTTTCTTCTCAGTGAAACACCTCGGAAAAATTTTACTTAGTGAAATTAAACCATATACCATGTAGACAACACAATAACTAATAAAAAAAGATTTTCTAAATTCCCCTCTTGAGAGGGGATTAAGGGGTGTGTTTCAGTTCTTGTCAAAACCTCAGTTTTTATTAATAATAAAATTTATTAATAACAATGGCAAAATGACTAATCAATATTTAATTCCTGGAATTGTAATTTTAAATGTCGTTCCGTTTCCTGATGAATCCTGCAAAATAATATTTCCGTTTATTCCTTCCAAAAATCTTCTTGAAAGTTTCAGACCTATTCCCATTCCTCTTTCTTTCAATGTAAAGCCTGCTTCAAAAATTTTATCTTTATCTGTTTCCGGAATTCCTTTGCCATTATCCGCAAAGTACAGGATAAAATTATTCTCCTTTGAATGAAGATCAATTTTAATTTCATTTGCATCAGCCTGAATAGAATTTCTTACAAGATTTATTATCATTCTCCGAAGCTGGTTGCTGTCTGCTTCTATCAGTGAGGAATTAGAATCAGAATTAAAAATCAACTTTACTTTTTCATCAACAAAAAGATTTAAAGTATCTTTTATCACTTCCTGCAGATTAACTTCTTCAAGCTTCAGGCTTGGCATTTTTGCAAATCTCGAAAACTCCGTTGCAATAGAACTTAGATTTTCTATTTGCCCAAGAATAGTTTGTGTAACTTTTTCAAATACAGAATCAAACTTATCTGACTTATCCCTGTAAGAAGCAACAAGCTGCTGAACAGCTAGCTTTAAAGGTGTTAAAGGATTTTTTATTTCATGAGCAACCTGTTTCGCCATCTCTTTCCATGCATTTTCACGTTCAAGCTCAGCAAGTTCAACCTGGTTTTTTCGCAGTTCTTTTGTCATCGAATTAAACCCTTTTACCAGCTCTTTAATTTCACCTTTCTCTTTGTTTGTAAGTTCAAGGTTTAGATCACCACGAGCCACAGAGACAGTAGCCTTTGTTAATTTTCTTATCGGTGCAGAAATATTATTCGCCAGGATTGTACTTACAATTATTATAATTAAAACAGCCAAAGAATAAATCCCAAAAAGAAAAACATCCAGATCCATTGTTGAATAAATAATATCAACTTTATTAAATGCATCATTCACACCAATAATAAAACTCTTATCATCAACCTCAATTTTTTTATAGAAAGAATCGTAATAATAATGTTCTATGCTTTCACGCGTAAGATATTCCTTATAGCTGAGATAATTCAAATTATAATAAGCCTGGGGGTTCAGCTTTGCCGTAAAAAATCCTGAAACATAAAACTGCTCCTTCGAATTAAAAATCTGTTCCGTATTTTCATAAGCACCAAAAGAAATTCCCAGTTCTCTTCCTGCATTAGCAAAGATAGTTTTTAAATCTCTTGCCGGATGTTTTTCTTTCTGCCCCAATATATAGTTTTCAAGATAATTCAATCGTTCGTTTAATTCATTTATAACGGCAGTCCGGGTTCTCTCTTTAACTACTTCCCTATTATAAATTGCGAGAACAACAACAGGAATAATCGAGATGATCAGGAATGCAATTAATAAATGCCCGCGAAAAGTATAATTAAATTTTTTAAACTTCAGGAAAAAAATTACAAGTAAAAGAATTAGTATAAATAAACTATGGATTACAAATAATTTGAAGAAATTAAAAAGATTCCACGTAAGCTGCTTTTCTTTCAAAAGTATTGCTGTGATTTTTTCTTCACCATCAGTTGCTGTTCTCTTAAGATATGTAAGATATTCTTCTTCATTGAGAGTAAGATTGATCCAGGCATCATTATCCTGGGAAAATTCAGCATCCCAAAGAGGTTCAACATGGTCACGTGAAGGATAAATATCACCATAAAACCTGCTTACTTTTGAATCTTTGAATTCAAATATGCGTAATTCATTTATATCTACAACAGGACTCAAAACACCTGTTCCTGATTCCATAAAGTCAGGAAAATATTTACTGCCGATTAATTGTAGATCATAAACTATAGTTGCAGATATATATCCGATTGTAATTTCCCTGTATTTAACTTCTATAACTCCCGAAAAAACC
>JAUSIA010000391.1 GCA_030648225.1 Ignavibacteria bacterium
ACACTTTACTTTTTCCAAGATTAACCATCGGTTCAATTGCGAGAGTCATCCTGTTTCTTAGTTTAATTCCAGTTCCCTTTTTTCCAAAGTTAGGAACCGATGGCTCCTCGTGTAAATATTTTCCTACACCATGGCCGCAAAGCTCTCTTACAACTGAAAAACCATTTTCTTCAACATATTCCTGAATGGTTCCCGAAATATCGTGCAGACGGTTATTCTCTTTAGCTTCTTCACTTCCTATGTATAAAGCTTTTTCTGTAACATCAAGAAGCTTTTGTTTTTCATCACTGATATTACCAACAGGAACTGTTAATGCAGCATCTCCGTAGTAGCCATTCTTAAAAACACCTACGTCAAGAGAGATAATTTCACCATTAATAAGAACTCTTTGTCCGGGTATTCCATGTACAACTGCATCATCAACTGAAGTACAAATAGATCCCGGGAATTTGAAAGAACCAGCCTGCGAATAACCTTTAAAAGCTGCCTTAGCATTATTACTAAGTATATAATCTTCGGCTATTTTATCAAGCTCAAAAGTTGTTATTCCAGGTTTAACATTAACTTTAAGTAACTGTAGAGTCTCTGCAACAATCCTACAACTTTCTCTTATTAAGTCTATCTCTTTTTTAGTTTTAATATATATCACAAGTACAAAGCACGTTATCTGCGTCCCTTAATCTTACCGGATTTCATAAATCCATCATAATGCCTCATCAAAAGATGAGATTCTATTTGCTGCAAAGTATCTAAAGCAACACCAACAATAATTAATAAACTTGTACCGCCAAAAAACTGTGCGAATTGTCCTGATACTCCCCAGGCAGAAACAAATGCCGGAAGTATTGCAATAATAGCCAGAAAAATAGAACCGGGAAGCGTAATCTTTGTTAAGATATTATCAATAAATTCAGAAGTCTGCTTGCCCGGTCTTATTCCCGGAATAAATCCACCCTGCTTTTTCATATTATCGGCAACGTCTTTGGGATTAAAAGCTATTGCTGTATAAAAATAAGTAAAGAACACAATCATCAAAGCATATATCGCTGAATATACAGGTGATGTATAAACAAAATACCCTGATACTGTCTGTAAAAATTCATTATCAGGAAAAAATGAAAGCACAGTATTTGGTATAAACATAATTGACTGTGCAAAAATTATAGGCATAACACCAGCAGTATTAACTCTTAAAGGAATATATTGTGTTACACCGCCGTATATCTTTCTTCCAACAACTCTTTTAGCATACTGAACAGGAATTCTTCTTGTTCCCTGAGTAACCAGAACAACACCTGCAATAATAAAAAACATAAAGGCAATAATTATAAGCTCAATAATCAAGCTTCTTTGTCCAGAATCAATTAGCCTGTATTCATCAAGCATAGCAAAGGGAAAACGAGCTATTATACCAATGAATATTATGAGAGAAATTCCGTTTCCAATTCCCTTCTCAGTTATCTGCTCACCCATCCACATCATAAAGACAGTCCCTGCAGTGAGGATTACAATTGTGTATAATACCCAGGAAAAACCCTGAACCTGAGCAGGAACTATCGACATACCCTGTACCTGGATGTTGAGAAGTCTTACTGTAACTCCCCAAGCCTGCAAAGCAGAAATAAGCACAGTGCCGTATCTTGTTAACTGGGTAATTTTTTTTCTTCCTTCCTCACCTTCCTGCTGAAGCTTTTGGAAGTAAGGAACTACTGCACCCATCAATTGAATAATGATTGATGCAGATATATATGGCATTATACCCAGAGCAAATATTGCAGCATTCGAGAAAGCTCCTCCCACAAACAAATCGTATAAACCAAACAGGTTGTTGGTTGTTTGGTTTGCCATACTTTGTGTTAAAAGCTGGGCATCAACACCCGGAAGAGTGAGATGAGACCCGAATCGAACAATAAATAAAAGAGCTAAGGTATATAAAATTCTTTGCCGTAGTTCGTGTATTTTAAAAATGTTTCTGAAAGTATCAGTAATTGTTGCCATTAAATTCCGGAATTATATCTTTTTAATTGAACCACCTGCGGCTTCTATTTTCTCCTTTGCTGAATTACTGAAAGCATTTACTTCAAGCTGAACTTTTACTTTCAAATCACCATCACCTAAAATTTTAACCGGTTTTTTAGAGCTTCTAACCAAACCTAGTTTTTTAAGTTCTTCAGCATTTAACACAGCATCAGTAAGTTTTTTTTCATCAGCTAATTTCTGCAGGCTTAAAATGTTTACAACCTGGTATTCTTTCTTAAAAATATTAGTAAACCCAAATTTGGGTACTCTTCTTTGTAAAGGCATCTGCCCGCCTTCAAACCATGCTCTTTTCTTAGCCCCGGAACGTGAAAGCTGACCGTTCATTCCTCTGGTTGCCGTACCGCCATGACCGGAGCCTTCGCCTCGTGCAATTCTTTTCCGTTTCTTTTTTGAACCGGAAGCGTATTTAAGATTACTTAAAATATCCATTATTTACTCTTAGATTCTTTTTTTGTTTTCGTCGCGGCTTTTTTTGTCTTTGTTTTTGAAGAAACTTTTTTAGCCGGAGCTTTCTTCTTTGGAGAAGATTTAACTTTTTCTTTTTCCTCACCGGTTGGTTTATATTCTCTCACTTCAACAAGATGAGGGATCTTATTTATCATTCCTCTAATCTGGGGAGTATCGTTGTGAATCTTTTCCCAGTTTGGTCTTCCAAGCCCAAGAGCTTCAATTGTACGCTTCTGTGGTACAGGTCTGTCAATTACACTTCTTATTTGTCTGATTTTTAATTTCTGCATCATTACCTTCCAATCAGGCGTTAAATAACTCAGTTACAGTCATACTTCTCTTGCGTGCCATTTTTCTTGCATCAATCTGGTTTTGCAAGCCATTAAGAGTTGCTTTAACCTGGTTATGAGGATTGCTTGAACCAAGAGATTTTGTAAGAATATCCTGAACTCCGGCTGCTTCAAGAACAGCCCTGACACCACCGCCGGCAATTAATCCTGTACCCGGAGAAGCAGGCTTCAGCAAAACTTTCCCTGCACCATATTTACCAAGAATCTGATGTGCAATTGTTCCTTTAATAACAGAAACATGTACAAGGTTCTTTTTTGCGTCATCAATCCCTTTTGATATTGCATCGGTAACTTCATTTGCTTTACCGAGACCGATGCCGACAATACCATTTCCATTACCGACAACAACAATCGCGTTAAAGCTGAAACGGCGTCCACCTTTAACAACCTTTGCTACACGGTTGATGTGAACAACCTTTTCTTTCAGGTTTTCAATTTCTGTTGTTCTTACAATCTTTGCTTCTTTCATAAATTTCTTTTTGTTAATAAATATTAAAAAAATGCCGGCTGTTAAGCTGCCGGAAGAGGATTCGAACCTCTACAGACGCCTCCAAAGGGCGTAGTCCTACCATTAGACGATCCGGCAAAAACATTAATTTGCATTTAAAACTTCAAGCCTCCTTCACGAGCACCTTCAGCAAATGCCTGTACACGACCATGGTATTTAAATCCATTTCGGTCGAATACAACAGTTGAAATATTCTGCTCAATAGCTTTCTTTGCAACAAGTGTTCCTACAAGTTTACTTTTTGCAGATTTACCTTTTGCTGATTTTAAATCTTCTGCTATCTCTTTAGATAAAGAAGAAGCAGAAGCTAATGTCTTTCCGCTTAAATCGTCTATTACCTGACCATAAATATTATTTAAACTGCGGTAAATTGATAACCTTGGTTTTTCAAGTGTACCAAAAATACTTTTTCTTATTCTTGTTTTTGAACGCTGCCTGCTGTTATTTTCTTTTTTAATCATCTTTTAATTTATCTCCAAAGATTATTTACCGGCTGTCTTGCCAGCTTTTCTTTGTATTTGCTCATCAGAATATTTAATGCCCTTACCTTTATAAGGTTCTGGTTTTCTTATTGATCTTATTTTTGCAGCAATAAGTCCAACCATCTGCTTATCGATACCGGAAATGACAATCTGTGTCGGTGCTGGCGTTTGAAGTGTAACTCCATCCGGAGGCACAAAATAAATAGGGTGGGAGTAACCTATATTCAGCAAAAGATTCTTTCCCTTTAACTCAGCTTTGTAACCAACACCAACTATATCAAGAGTTTTTGAGTAAGGTTTAATAACTCCATCAACCATATTCTGAATAAGTGCCCTTGTAAGACCATGCAGAGCTTTATTCTCTTTAGAATCATCCGGACGGGTAACAACTATTTCACTATCTTTTACTTCAACAGACATTTTTAAATGGAAACGGGTTTCAAGCTCTCCCTTAGGACCTTTTACTTTAACAATGTTTCCGTTCTTTGTTATTGTTACACCCTTTGGTATTTCAATTGGTTTTTTACCTATACGCGACACTTTTATTCTTTCCTATTACCAGATATAACAAACTACTTCACCGCCAACAGATTGATTTCTTGCTTCTTTGTCGGTAAGTAAACCTTTAGATGTTGATACAACAGCGATTCCTAACCCGTTAAGCACTCTGGGTATATCGGTAGATTTCTTATAAACTCTTAAACCTGGCTTGCTGATTTTTTTTAAACCGTTTATTGCAGGAATACCATTAGAATATTTTAATTCTATTCTTATAATATCCTGCTTGTTATCTTCAATTACAGAATAATCATTAATGAACTTCTGCTGTTTAAGAATCTCAGCGAGGTTCTTTTTCATATATGATACAGGAATATTAACTCTTAATTTCTTTGCTTTAGAAGCATTCCTAATCTGAGTTAAAAAATCTGCTATCGGGTCTGTTACTGCCATAAATTAAAAATCTCCTTTTACCAACTTGACTTCTTTACGCCGGGTAATTCGCCTCTTAAAGCCATCTCTCTTAAAACAAGCCTTGATACACCAAACTTCCTGTGATAACCACGTGCTCTTCCTGTAAACATACACCTGTTGTGCAATCTTGTCGGAGAAGCATTTCTCGGCAGCTTCTGCAAAGCTTCATAATCTCCTTTTGCTTTGAGCTCTTCTCTAATCTTCTTATACTTTTCGTATGTTCTTCTTCTTTTTTCTTCCCTGGCTATTAAACTTTTTCTTGCCATTGATTCCTCTGTTTAAGCTGTTTTCATTTCTTTTTTTCTGAAAGGAACACCAAATGCCTGGAGAAGTTCGTAACCTTCATTATCTGATTTTGCAGTTGTGACAATGGTAATATCCATTCCAAGCACTTTTATAATTTTATCAACATTTATTTCGGGGAAAATAATTTGTTCCTTTATACCCAAAGTATAATTTCCTCTTCCGTCAAATGATTTATCGGAAAGACCTCTGAAGTCTCTCACTCTCGGTAAAGCTATGTTTACAAGCCTGTCAAGAAATTCATACATTCTTTCTTTTCTCAAAGTTACCATTGCGCCAATATTAACACCT
>JAUSIA010000394.1 GCA_030648225.1 Ignavibacteria bacterium
CAAAAGGTGTTGTCTGGTACCAGATTTTTCCTGAAAGATTTGCAAATGGTGATACAACGAATGATCCTGAAGCTTCAAAAGTTTTTATAAATGAATTGAAAAAGCCCAGTGATTGGGAGGTAAAACGATGGACGAGCAGCTGGTTTGAAGCATCTGAATGGGAAAAGAAGCTGGGCGGAAGTGTAAGAGATCATCTTTATGAAAGAAGATATGGCGGCGATATACAAGGAATCATTAACAGACTGGATTACCTGGAAAAACTTGGAGTCGGGGCAATTTATTTAAATCCTGTTTTTGAAGCTGTCTCTCTCCACAAGTATGATGGCTCTACCTATCATCATATTGATGTGAATTTCGGACCCGACCCTGACGGCGACCGGAAATTAATTGCAGCCGAAACTCCGGATGATCCTTCAACCTGGTTTTGGACTGAAGCTGATAAATTATTTCTGAAATTAATTGAAGAAGCTCATTCAAGAGAAATCAGAATTGTGATTGACGGAGTTTTCAATCATACGGGAGTTCAGTTCTGGGCTTTCCGGGATATTGTTAAGAATGGGGAAAACTCTAAGTATAAAGACTGGTATAAAATAAAATCATTTGATGATATTACAACATTAGAAAATGAATTTGATTACAAAGGATGGTGGGATATAAAATCCCTCCCTGAATTTAAAAGAACTAAAGATGATCTTCATCCCGGTCCGAAGCAATATGTTTTTCATTCAACTTCAAGATGGCTTGATCCCAATAATGATGATAATCCTTCTGATGGAATAGATGGATGGCGGCTTGATGTTGCACGCGATGTTCCTCTTGGTTTCTGGAAAGACTGGAGTAAGCTTGTGAGATCAATAAATCACGATGCAATTATAATTGGGGAGTTATGGGAACTCTCTCCCGATTTTATTTCTGAAGAAGGAGCTTTCAACTCTCTTATGAATTATAATTTTACTTATGCTGCAAATGACTTTTTTATTGCTGATAAAAGAAAAATTTCTGTATCTGAGTTTATAGATAGATTGGAAGAGATAGATAAAACATATCCTGATGAATATCTTCATCTTTTACAAAACTTAATGGGCAGCCACGATACTGAGAGATTAGCTTCTTTAATTTTAAATCCTGATAGAAATTATGACAGGGATGCGAATGAAGGGAATCCTGATTATAATCCCGGCAAACCGGGAAAAGAAATTTATGATAAGCAAAATCTTATTCTTGCATTCCAAATGACATACCGCGGTGCACCGATGATTTATTATGGAGATGAAGTTGGAATGTGGGGTGCTGAGGATCCTCACTGCAGAAAGCCGATGGTTTGGGATGATTTTAAATATGATAATGAAGTAATCACTAAAGATGATGGTTTTGAAAAAGGTTTAGGCTCATATACTGTAGAGCAGAATAAAGATTTACTTGAATTTTATAAGAAGATGATTCAATTGAGAAATGGGAATATTGTTTTAGAAAAAGGTGATTTGAATTTTCTCTACAGCAATAATGGAAAGAAGTCTTTTGCTTTTGAGAGAGTTCTTGGTGAAGAAAAAATGATTGTTGCTTTTAATATTGCCGAAGAGGAAGATAATTTTGAAGTTCCGGTAAATATACTTAAGGGACAATATGAAGAACTAATGACTAAGGAGGATGGGAATTTTTTTGGCTCTGATAAAGCAAATTCCAAAATTATGATTAAGGTTCCTGCTCAGTCTTTTCGCATTTATAAAATTTATTCATCTCATTAAATGAAACCAGATTTAAAATATTATAACTCATTTATATTCGATCTCGATGGAACTATCTACAGGGGTAATAGCATTATTCCCAATGCTGATAAAACAATTAACACTTTAAAACAATCAGGTAAGCGGGTTGTATTTATCTCTAACAAAACTACCGGAAGTGTAAAGGACTATTTTGATTTTCTTACTGGCGAAGGTTTGGAAATTGAACTAAGCGAAATAATAAATTCAACTGTTGTCCTTTCAAAATATTTAAATAGAAATCATCCCGGGAAAAAGTTTTTTGCGATTGGAGAAAAAACTTTTATAGATGAAATTACTTCTGCAGGATTAACATATTCTGATGATCCTGAAAAGATTGATATACTTCTTGTAACACTTGACAGAACACTTAACTATGAAAAGCTTGAGATTGCAGCAAGAGCTCTTGAAAAAGGTGCAAGTTTTTTTGCAGCAAATATAGACGATACCTGTCCCGTTGATAACGGTGAAGTTCTGGATGCAGGTGCGACAATTTCGGCTTTAGAAAAAAGAACTCACCGCAAGCTTGAAAAGAATTTTGGTAAGCCATCCAAATATATGATGGACGCAGTTAAAGAGAGACTCGGTGCTGATTTTTCAAAAACCCTTCTGATTGGCGACCGGCTTGAAACAGATATTGCAATGGGAAACACTTTTGGGCTTCATACTGCACTTGTTTCAACCGGCGTTAAAAATTTCCCGAATGGGAATGAACATATCAAACCAACATACTTTCTTAATTCGGTATATGATTTGGTTGAGGGGATTGTAAGCTAAAAAATAAATAACGGACTCTCATAATAATGAACATTAATGATCTAACAGATTTATTAAAAAATCCTTACGAAACCGAATGGATAGAATTAAAAGTAAATGATTTTGAACCTCAAAGCATCGGAGAGTATATATCCGCTCTTTCTAATTCAGCTTGCTTGCACGAAAAAGAAGCAGGCTATCTTATTTTTGGGATTGAAAACAAAACACACAAAGCATTTGGTACAAAGTTTAAACCTCGAGAAGCAAAAATAGGAAATGAAGAATTAGAAAACTGGCTTGCTACACAATTAAATCCGAGAATAGATTTCAAAATATTTGAGTTTGTTATTGATTCGAATCCTGTTATAGTTTTTAAAATTGATGCAACGAAAGATACTCCTGTAAAATTCAGAGGTGAAGATTATATAAGAGTAGGCAGTTATAAGAAAAAATTATCTGAGTTTCCTGAAAAAACCAGGAAAATCTGGAGCAAATCTTTAATTAAAAGATTCGAAAAGGAGTTAGCGGCAACAAATAAAGAATCTGATGAAATTCTCCGTTTACTCGACTATACTTCTTTGTTTGATCTTCTTAAGGAACCTCTTCCGGCAAATAAAGCATCTATCTTAGAAAAACTTGAACAAGAGAAAGTTATAACAAGAAAACATAATTATTATAATATTACAAATCTTGGTGCTCTTCTCTTTGCAAAGGATATTAATAAATTTGAAGAGCTTAATCGTAAATCTGTAAGAGTTATTCTATATAAAGGTAAGGATAGAATTACTACCGAAAAAGAACAGACTGGTAAAAAAGGATATGCAAATGGTTTTGAGGAATTGATAGATTATATAAATAATATATTACCTTCAAATGAAGAAATAGGTAAAGCCTTCCGAACAGAAACAAAACTTTATCCTTCTCTGGCAATTCGGGAATTAGTTGCTAATGCTTTGATTCATCAGGATCTTACTGTTAAAGGTTCATCACCAATGATAGAAATTTTTAAAGATAGAATCGAAGTTACCAATCCCGGGAAACCACTAATTAATATTTTAAGATTTATTGATCATAATCCTGAATCACGTAATGAAATGTTAGCCCTGTTTATGCGTAGAATTGGTGTTTGCGAAGAAAGAGGAAGTGGAATTGATAAAGTAATTTTTCAATGCGAGCTTTACCAGTTGCCTGCACCGGAGTTTATAGAAGGAGAAAATTTTACCAGGGTAATTCTATACTCGCCGAGAGTTTTACGTGAGATGGATAGAAAGGATAAGATTAGAGCTTGCTACCAGCATTGTTGTTTGAAATATGTTTCCGGTTCTATTATGTCAAATCAAACTCTTAGAGGAAGATTTGGAATAGAAGATAAAAATTATCCCATGGTCTCAAGAATAATAAGCGATACTTTAGAAGAAAAATTAATAAAAGATTACGATCCATCTAATAAGTCAAAAAAGTATGCCAAGTATTTGCCATTTTGGGCTTAATTCTTATGTAATGGTTATGTAACTGATAAATAAATATTTATTTAAAAGTTAACAATAATGTAGAAATTAGGACTTTCTTGCGTTACACTTATGTAACGCAATCGTATTATACGAATGTTATATACATATGATGGACAGGTTAAAGAATTAGAAAATTTGAACATTTCATAAAAGTTAATACTATCATTATCCCCAACCTTTTAATCTTTTCATAGTCTAAATAAACAGTTTCAGGAAAGTTTAATGGTTCTGAGCGATACTGATTTAATAAATAAAGCACAAAATGGTGATGAATCTGCATTCAATGAACTTGTGTGCAGATACGACAGGAGTGTGCTTTCGCTGGCTTTGAAGTATGTGAATGACCGTGATGATGCAAAAGATATTTACCAGGAAGTTTTTCTGCGTGTG
>JAUSIA010000398.1 GCA_030648225.1 Ignavibacteria bacterium
TCTATCGGTTCCATAAATTGCGGAACTTTAAAATCTCTTTCATAATACGGAGCATCTACTTTTAACTGTCCGTACTCATACCTGAAATGCCGTGGTATTTCAAAATGCGTATCAGATTCTACAATAAATATTTTAGCATTATCATAATTTCTAAACTTCATCTGGTAAGTTGTTCCTTTAGGAACCATAATGTAATCCCATTGTTCAAATGGAAGTCTTCCATATTCAGAAAGAAAATCTCCTTCACCATGATGAATAAAAATCATTTCGTGACGGTAGCTGTTCCTGTAAAAAATACTTGAATCTTCCGAAGGATGAGCAGTGCTGATAACACAATGATCATTTTTCAGAAATTCATTTCTGGCAGAAAAGAAATCCCCGTTTGTTTGCTTATTATCAGTCCTGAAATGATAATACTGCAAAGGTGCATCTGGCCACTCAGTTGAATAGGTCTGTTTATATTCGCCGATGCTTTCAACCTGCGGAGGCATATAGATATGATACTTGTTAGAATAGATACCTGAAAAACCTTGTGTGCTGAAAAGTTCTTCACGGTAAAGTGATTTGCCATCATCCTTATAAAAAGTTGTATGTCTTTTAGGAGGAACTTTTCCTACTCTTACATAAAAAGGCATTTTGAAACTCCTTTATTATTAAACTTATTCTTCTCTGTCTAAAGAACCTCTTAACTCCTGGTCCCGTTCAATTGATTCAAAGAGTGCCTGGAAGTTTCCCTGACCAAATCCTTCTGCTCCTTCCCTTCTCTGAATTATTTCAAAGAAGAATGTAGGCCTATCACTTACGGGTTTTGTAAATAACTGAAGCAGATAACCTTTGCCTTCCGTATCACAGAGTATACCATACTTTCTCAGGTCTTCAATATCTTCTGTTATCATTTTAGATAATTTCTTTTCTTTCAAAAGATCATAATAAGCATTTGGAACTGTAAGGAATTCAACACCATTCTCTCTCAATGCTTTAATGGATGCAATAATGTTATTTGTTGATATTGCAATATGCTGAATACCCGAACCCCAGTATTCATCAATATATTCCTCAATCTGAGATTTCTTCAAACCTTCATAAGGTTCATTAATAGGATTTTTAATTCGGCCGCCATTTTTAGAACGGACAACTTTAGAGAGCAAAGCAGAATATTGTGTTGAAATATCTCCTGCACCGAATTCAAGAAATGTTTCAAGGTTAAGAGTTTTGTTAAGATAATTTCCCCAGAGATTCATTTCATTTATTCTTACATTGCCAACAATGTGGTCAACTTCCTGTAATCCTGAATCCTGTGCGGTAATGCTGATTTTTTGAATTGGTTTTCCAAAACCGGGACGGAAAATACCTTTGTAATTATCTCTATTGATAAAAACAATTTCTGCATCATCATATAATTTAATTGCAGATTCTTCGATGTAGCCATTTTCATCTTCAAATTTTTTAGGATTTTTAACCGGAATTCCTCCATTCTTAACAGCCAGATCAAAAGCATCTTTAACATTTTCAACATTGAGAGACCACCTTTTAACTCCATCTCCGTGCTTCTCAACAAAAGAAGCAACTTCATAATAGCTCGGTTTGATAGCAGAAGAAATAACAAATTTGATTTTATTCTTTACAAGAAAATATGATGTTTTATCTTTTATTCCGGTCTCCGGGCCAGAGTAACCAACTATATCAAATGCCATAGCTTTTGCCAGCCAGTAAGCCCACATTTTAGCTGAACCGACATAAAATTCAATATAGTCGTAGCCTTTTATATTTAATTGATTTGCCATTAATAAACTCCTGACGATTTTTTGATATGTCTTAATGCTTCAAATTTAATTGAATTTAGAGAGATAGTAAAGTGATGTAAATCGTGCTCAACAGGTTTCTAAACATTATCAAGAAGCATAAATGAATTTTCCTTATAGAGATTTTTATTTTCACTTGCACTTTTATTTTCAAATCTGCAGATTTTGATAACAGGACAAGCCTTACAATCAGGTTTAGCAGGTTTACAAATCTCTCTCCCTAATCTTATAAGATTTGTATGAAAAGAATGAGCAATATCTTCAGGAAAATTGTTGTTTAATGCAAAAAAAGTTTTATCGGGAGAAGAAGTTTTTACTAATCCAATCCGGTTAAGAGTTCTGTGAACGTGAGTATCAACCGGACAGACATTCCTTAACAAAGAAAATAAAAGGACGCAGCTTGCAGTTTTAACCCCAATTCCCGGATAACTAATTAATTCGGTTAAAACATCTTCATTCTTTTTTTTCTTCAAATGATCTAAAGAAATTTTCCCTCTTTCCTTTATTAAAGATGTAAGAAAAAATTTTATTGCTTTAGATTTCTGTTTACCTAAACCTGCAATCCTAATTAATCTTTCTATTTGAGTGACTTTTAGTTGGGCAACTTCTTCCCAGGAAGAATATTTCTGTTTAAGATTATTATATGCTTTGAATGAATTTCTGTCATTTGTATTCTGGGAGAGAATTGTTGCAATTAATAGATTAATTGGATCTGAAGGGATTTTACTTTTTTGTGAAAGACCGAATTTCTTTTTCAGAAGTTTATCTATAAGAAGAATTTTATCTTTCATTAAGATAAAAATAATTGTTGAACTGTTTGTCTAACTTTAATCTTACTCTTAATTATAATCTTAATCATACTCGATTTAAAGCCATTAGAGTAACCAATTAATTTAATATTCTATTTAACATAAACCTCCGAGGTTTCCTAAAACCTTAGAGGTTTGGCAATTCAATGATTAATTGTGGTTCAAATTAAAAATTAAAACTGTTTTATTGAAATCTCCTTCTTCTTATTTTG
>JAUSIA010000406.1 GCA_030648225.1 Ignavibacteria bacterium
ATCCTATGACATCATAATTTTTTTCTTAAATGGGTCACAAGGAATAAAAATGAAATTACAATTGCCACGACCTTTAAGTCGTGGATTAAATATTTCACAAAATCAGGCTTTAGCCAAAATTAAAATCTTAATTGCGGCTAAAGCCAAAGTAATAAGCCATTTTATCCCACGACCTAAAGGTCGTGGCAATTTAAAACTAACAATACATGAATTAAACAAAAATTTATTAGTAGGGACTTTAAATGTCAAAAGAATTTAAACTGCCTGAACTTGGTGAAAATATTGAATCTGCTGATGTAATCAGTGTGCTGGTTAAATCGGGTGATAAGATTGAAAAAGAACAGGGCATTATCGAAATAGAAACAGATAAAGCAACCGTTGAAGTGCCTTCTTCAATTGAAGGGACAGTGAGTGAAGTGCTTGTTAAACAAGGTGATAAAGTAAAGGTTGGACAAGTATTAATTAAAGTTGATGAGAATGGTAAGGAAGAAGAACAGAAAAAGGAAACTGAAAAGATAGAGGAGAAACCCGAAGAGAAGAAGGAAAAAGCCAAAGCTGAGAAAAAAGATGAAAAGAAAAAACCTTCTCAGGAAAAACCAAAACCTAAAGGAGAAAAAAGTATTGTTGAAATGAAGCTTCCTGAACTTGGTGAGAATATTGAATCGGCAAGTGTTATTGCTGTTCTTGTTAAAGAAGGTGATAATATTGAAAAAGACCAGGGTGTAATTGAAATAGAAACAGACAAAGCAACAGTCGAAGTACCATCGAATGTACGTGGGAAAGTTTTAGAGGTTCTGGTTAAAGAAGGTGCTAAGGCTAAGGTTGGAGATACTCTGATAAAGGTTGAAACTTCTGAAGAAGTTGAAGAGCCTAAGCCTGAAGTAAAACCTAAAGAAGAAAGGAAGAAAGAAGAACCAACAAAAAAAGAAGAGAAGAAAAAGGTAGAAGAAAAAGAAGGTACAAAAGAAGAAAGGAAAAAAATCCAGCTTCCCGGAAAAGATGACCAGCCGCCTATCACTAAAGGAGCCGCGCCTGCAGCACCATCAGTAAGAAGATTAGCGCGTGAACTCGGTGCTAATATAAATGATATACCGGGAACAGGTCCTGCCGGAAGAATTTCTCTTGATGATGTTAAAGCTTATGTTAAAAATATTAATGAATCCGTAGGAGCTGCTGGCAGAGGAATTAAGAAAGAAGAATTACTTGATTTTTCTAAATTTGGAAAAATTGAACGGAAAGAAATGACCGGCATCCGGCAGAAGACTGCTCAGCATCTCAGTTATGCCTGGATGACTATTCCTCATGTTACACAATATGATAAAGCTGATATAACAGAACTGGAAAAAGTAAGAAAGGAAATGAACCAGAAGGCAAAGGATAATAAAGATAAGCTTACAATGACTGCTATCCTTGCTAAAGTTTCTGCTTCAGCACTTAAAGTCTTTCCACAGTTTAACTCAAGTGTTGATATGGATAAGAATGAGATTATTTACAAAAAATATTCCCACATAGGAATTGCTGTTGATACAGAAAATGGATTAATAGTTCCTGTTATAAGAAATGCTGATATTAAAAATATGACAGAGCTTGCAAAAGATATTAATAATCTCGCCGAGAAAGCACGCAGCAGAAAAATTTCTCTGGACGATCTGCAGGGTGCCTGTTTTACAATTACAAATCTCGGAGGAATTGGAGGAACAGCTTTTTCTCCAATTGTTAATTCTCCCGAAGTTGCTATACTTGGTGTTTCAAGAGGAAGTTATGAACCTGTTTACAATGGTGAAGAATTTGAACCACGCTTAATGCTTCCATTATCTCTCAGTTATGATCACCGTGTGATAGATGGTGCAGATGCAGCAAGATTTTTAAGATGGGTTTGTGAAGCGATAGAGAACCCGATGAAGTTGCTGGTGGAAGGATAGTACAAGTACAAGTTTAAGTGCAAGTTCAAGTGCAAGGGAAGAAAGAAGAAAAATCAGAAGAGGAAGGTAAAAAACTTTTGTATGAAATTGTCTCAATGCTAATTGGATTAATTAAAAGTAAATCAAATAGAATTTACCAAAATAATATAGATTATAATTCAGCGAGTGAAAGTGTTTAAATCCTTGCTCTTGAACGAGGTGTTTAATGCCTAAACAAGTTACAGTAATTGGCGCGGGACCCGGTGGTTATGCAGCAGCATTTTTAGCTGCGGATCTTGGAATGAATGTTACTTTGATTGACAAAGAAAAAAATCCGGGCGGAGTTTGTCTTTACCGCGGCTGTATTCCTTCCAAAGCTTTACTTCATGTTGCCAAATTAATTACAGAAGCCGGTGAAGCAAAAGAATGGGGAATTGAGTTTGCGAAACCTAAAATAAATCTTGACCGGCTAAGAGAATGGAAAAATGAAGTTGTTGCAAAACAAACCGGCGGATTAGGTCAATTATTAAAAGCAAAGAAAATAAATTTTATCCAGGGAACGGCAGCATTTTTAAATTCTTCAACTTTAAAGATTAAAAAAACTGATGGCAAAACTGAAGAACATAAATTTGAAAATGCAATAATAGCTGCTGGTTCTAAAATAGCAACAATTCTTTCTCTTGATATAAAGAGTAAGAGATTATTGAATTCAACAAGTGCTCTCGATCTTCCTGAAATTCCAAAAAGACTTTTAGTAATCGGCGGCGGTTATATAGGGTTAGAACTCGGCTCTGTTTATGCTTCTCTAGGAACTAAAGTTTCGGTTGTTGAAATGTTATCCGGTTTACTGCCTGGTGCTGACCGGGATCTTGTTTCTCATCTCGCAAAAAGAATTGAAAAAAGTTATGAAAAAGTTATGCTTGATTCCAAAGTGACTGAAATGAAGGAAGTTAAAAATGGGATCGAAGTTATAATAAAGGATAAAGAAGGAAAATCAATAACTGATACTTATGATTATGTTTTAATGTCTATCGGCAGAAAACCAAGAACGGATGGGCTCGGTTTAGAAAACACAAAAGTAAAAGTGAATGAACGCGGCTGGATAAAAGTGAATAAACAGATGCAGACAGATGATCCGAATATTTTTGCAATAGGTGATATTGTTGGTGAGCCAATGCTTGCTCATAAAGCTTCTCACGAAGGAAGAACTGCAGTTGAAGTTATTAATGGTGAGAAAGTAGCTTTTGAACCAATGGCTATTCCCGCAGTGGTATTCACCGACCCTGAAATTGCTTGGGCAGGTTTAACTGAAACTCAGGCTAAAGAAAAAAATATTATATATGAAACTGCAAAATTTCCCTGGGCAGCTTCGGGAAGAGCAAGTACTTTGGGAAGATCTGATGGTGTTACAAAACTAATTGTTGATCCTGAAACTGAAAGACTTCTTGGAATAGGGATCTGCGGACCGGGTGCCGGAGAATTAATTGCCGAAGGTGTGCTTGCTCTTGAAATGGGCGCTAATTTAACTGATCTTAAACTAACTATTCATCCCCATCCTACTTTATCTGAAACTATTATGGAATCTGCAGAAGTATTTTTTGGGCAAAGCTCGCACCTGCACAGGCCAAAAAGGAAGTATTAAGCTACGTTATACAGTATGTTTGGAATAATGGAGTATTGGAATGTTGATTTGATCAATTCCCATTACTCTATCACTCCACCACTCCACTATTCCAGACATTTTGTACGATGGTAACTAATTCTGCTCTTCAATAGCTTTCAGCCATTTCTCAAGTTCACCTTTATCAAGATTTGCTACTAAATGCGGATTAACATCTTTTGGTATCCTAACTATACTATGAAGTTTATTTATTACAATCTCCCTGGAGCTTTTATCTACCATAGTTAATAAATTAAACAGTGTGAGTGCATCTTTTTTTTCACTTAGCAGCAGAATCATATTCAATCTCTCTTTATTTTCTTTAAAACTAAAGTCATTAACAGCATTTATATATTCTTCCGACGCAGATAACGAATAAGGAATACCAACTTGTTTGTTCTGATTTACATCGCACATATACTCCGGTAAAAGATAAACTTCTCTTGCTCCTGAAGTAATTAATAAGTAAGCGCTCGCGGAATATATTGTTGCTTTATTATTTACTTTTATGGAATAAGAACCGGGTTTATAATCTTCAATTAATACAGAAAATACTTCAACTGGAAATGATTCAGAACCCTCCTTTTTAACTACATCAATCCCGCCATAATTAACAGATATTTCGCCATCGCCGCCATTCCGTTTTAATGAAGAACCAGGATTTAAATAAACTTCACCGATATCAGGAATTTTAATTAATGCTTTTGATGTATTATCTGTAACTACGAAATCTTCATCTTCCAATATGCTGCTTTTTTCAACTACAATATTTTTATGACCTCCTTTTATAGAAGGAGAACCGGACAAATTAACCACTTCCCATTGCGGAGGTTTTACAAAGAAAAGGTAATAAATGGCAGCTGCTATTAACAGAACGAGCAGAAATGTATAGAATGCCTTTCTTGTTATAGTTACTCCTACAGGCTTAAAGAAAATTTCTTTTTTCTTTTTTTCTTCCTTTAATTTTTGGAGCTTCTCACCTAGGGTTATTTTTGCATCACCTACATTTAAAACTTCTCCTTTAGCTTCTTCCTTTAAATCTTTAGTTGCCATACTGTGAATTTTGTTATAGATAATATCCCATAATTCCTGTTTTGGCTCAGATTTTTTAGAAAGGAAATTAACTTTATAATCAAGATCATCTAAACTATCTGCATTCAGTTTTTCCTTCATAAATTTGCGGGCATTTTCCAACTTTAAATTTATATCATCACCTGAACCATTAGTTATCTCTACTATTTCTTCAACCGTAAGTTTATCAACATCAGCCAGTATAAATACAATTCGTTCTTCTTCCGTGAGAGCAAATAAAGCCTGATCTGCAACATTAGCCTGGTGACTCTCTTCTGATTTTTCTATTCCACCCTTCCTGATCTCCTCAACGGCTAATTTTTTCAGCCATAAAATGAAGGTAACATTTTCAGGATAAGCACTTATCTGCTCAAACGCTTTAACAAAAACTCTTTTTGTCAGCTCTTCTGCAGCTTGCTTATTGTGATCGAAAAATTTTAAGCCAAAAGTATAAATCCTGTCTGCATGTGCCCTGTAAAGCTGCTCGTAAGCCGAACTTTTCCCCGACAAAACTTCTTTTATATGAGCCTGTATTAGTTTACTTTCCTGTTTTAAAGCCATAATTCTATACTTAGTGATTGTTCAAAAATAAATTTAATGAATTTGAACCTGATTATGAAAATTTTTTAAGCCCGAGGCTTATAAATTTACTTTAACACCTGCTCAAGAGCTTCAGCATTATCAGCAGGAAGGTTGCAGATAAAATTTTCACATACAAAAACTTTTGTTTTATCATCTGCTGGAATATAGTTTTTAAGATAAGGAGATAGCTCAATAACAGAGTCTTTTTCTGAAGAAATTTTTAATACAATTTTGGCGGGAATAAATTTTTCAAATATAGCTGAATAAGAAGTATCATAATCTTTTCCTGAAATAATAATTTCTTTTGAAGGTCCGGTGACAAAATCAAGAGCAACCAAAAACTGTGTAAACCCTGAAGGATATTTACTGATTGGAGTAGAAAAGGTTTTGTTAATCAGTTCAGCTTTTTCCTCATATTCTGTTTTAGCAGTAAACCTTGAAATCCTTAAGAGGTTTAACATTGCAACAGAATTACCTGAAGGAACAGCACCATCATAAATCTCTTTTTGCCTTACAATTAATTTCTCTCCATAATCAGGGGTAAAGAAAAATCCGCCACCTTCATTATCCCAAAAGTGTTTGATAAAATCATCGTTCAGCATAAAGGCTTGTTTAAGATATTTAGTTTCAAAAGTCGTTTCGTAAAGATCAAGCAGGGCAGCAATAAAAAAAGCGTGGTCATCTGCGTTTCCAAAAATAGCTGCTTCGCTTTCCCTGTAACGATGAAGAAGTCTTCCATTATCATCATACATTTTTAACAAAATAAAATCTGCAGCTTTAGCTGCTGTTTCAGAATAAATCTTTTTTTTAAGCACCTGTGCGGCTTTAGCAAATGCAGAGATCATTAACCCATTCCAGTCTGTAAGAACTTTATCATCCTTATATGGATGAATTCTTTTTTCTCTCTCAGCAAATAGTTTTTGCTTTGCACTTTCAAGCTTTTGTATAATTTCTGTTTCATTTAAACCTGTTTCACTCACGAATTCCTTAATACTCTTTATAATATGCAGAATATTAGTATTGCTCTTTTTTCCATGAACTGAATCAATCCAATTCCCTTCTTCTTTTATATTAAAGAATTTTTTAAAAAGATCTGCATCGTCACTGAGAATTTCATTTATTTCACCTGTTGTCCAAACATAAAACTTCCCCTCCTCGCCTTCACTATCAGCATCCTCAGCAGAATAAAAGGCTCCTTCAGGTGATGTCATATCTCTCATTACATAAGCAAGAATTTCTTCAGCAGTACTTTTGTAAAAATTTTTCTTCGTAACCTGGTAAGCTTCTATATAAGCCATTACAAGAAGAGCCTGGTCATAAAGCATTTTTTCAAAGTGGGGGATCAGCCATTCTCTGTCTGTCGAATACCTGCTAAACCCATATCCAATGTGGTCATATATCCCTCCTTTTCTCATTTCAGAAAGAGTCTTTTCAACCATCCCGAGAGCTGATTGGGTTTTATATCTCTTCCAGTATCTAAGAAGAAACATTAAATTATGTGGAGTTGGAAATTTAGGTGCGTTTCCAAATCCTCCGAACTCTTCATCATATCTTTCTTCAAATTCTTTAAATGCAACATTAAATATATTTTCTTTAAGAGGGCTGCCAGTCTTGAAAGAAGAGGAAGAAACAATTGCAGAAGAAATCTGTTCAGATGATTTTAAAATTTCATCTCTTCTGGTTTCCCATAAATTTTTAATCTGAGTAATCAACTCTTTCATACCTATTCTTCCAAACCTGCTTTCTTTAGGGAAGTATGTTCCTGCAAAGAAAGGTTTCTTATCCGGAGTCATTATGATCGTCATAGGCCAGCCTCCGCCTCCGGTAAGCATCTGGCAGACCGACATATAAATTCCATCTATATCAGGTCTTTCTTCTCTGTCGACTTTAATTGAGATGAAAGTCTCATTCATCAGCCTTGCAAGCTCTTCATCTTCAAAAGATTCTTTCTCCATTACATGGCACCAATGACAGGTGGAGTACCCGATAGAAAGAAAAACAGGTTTGTCTTCATGCTTTGCTTTATCAAAAGCTTCTTCATTCCAGGCATACCAATTAACAGGATTGTAAGCATGCTGCAGCAGATAAGGACTTTTTTCTTTTATCAGTTTATTAGCTTTTTCCATTCAGGTTTGTCAGAAGTTTTCTTTTTTAATATGTTTCATCAAAATAAAATAAGAAATTTTTTTAGAAAGACTACCATTTATGAGCAAAGATAATCTCTTAATTCCTGCAATTGTAATTGCTGTAACATTTATTATCTGTTCAATCATAGTTACTTCAACCTGGAAATCGAATTACAGCTCTAATCAAACAATTAATGTAACCGGTTCCGCAAAAAAAGAAATTACTTCTGATCTTGGAATATTGAGAGGAACTATCTCGGTTCAATATCCAACTGCTGAAGGTGCTTACAGAGAGCTTCTCAGTCAGAAGCCTGTTCTTATTTCCTATCTTGCATCAAAAGGTTTTGCTGAAGACAAGGTTGAATTTTTCACAATAAACAGTTATCCTGTTTATGTAATTGGTCCTAATGGTTACCAGACGGGAAGAATAATTGCTTATAATTACAGCCAGAGAATGGAAATCCAATCAACAGATGTTAATAAGATAAAAGAGATTTCTTTGGATATATCTTCTCTTATTGAAAAAGGAGTTAACTTTAATGTTGAGATGCCTGAATATCATTATACCAAACTTGCTGAACTTAAAATAGAAATCCAGGCGGATGCTTCAAAGGATGCAATGATCAGAGCAAAGAAAATTGCAGAAGCAACAGGAAGAGAGCTTGGTCCGATGAGAAGTGCAAGGATGGGAGTTCTTCAGATTACTCCGAGATTATCAAATATGATTTCTGATTATGGAATTAATGATCTTAGTTCCATAGAAAAAGAAATTACTGCTGTTGTAAATGCATCGTTTGAGATTGAATAGCCCACTTTGTTAATGTCATTTCGTCCCGACTTGTCGGGATCGGAATCTAAAATACTTTAGAGATGCTGAATCACCGCCAAGGCGGGATCCCGCCAAAGGCGTGGTACAAGTTCAGCATGACTGTTCAAAAGGTTTTTATTAAATATTGGATGGAACAATGACTAAGCCGCAAATTTGGATAGCAACTTTTTTAGCTCTTTTTATTTTGCTCTTCCTGTTATCAAGATTAACTAAAGATGCAGAAACCGACCAAACAACTCCTTCCGTTGATTCACCTGTACCTCAGACCGATATGTCTTCAAAGAATCTTTCAGCTAAAGATCTTATGTCTAAGCTGGGGTGCAATACCTGCCATGGAACTGAAATGCAGGGAACAAAAATGGGTCCCTCTATTCAAAATGTTTCTAAGTACTGGAGCAGGGATAAATTGATTAACTATCTTCGAAACCCTACCTCATTTGCAGATACGGAAAGATTCCAGAAGTTTGAAGAGCAATACCCGGGAATGATAATGCCTGCATTCAGCCATATTGAAGTTAAAGAGCTTGGAAAGATTGCGGATTATTTGCTGTTGAAATAGTTAATAAGGTAAGAGATACTATCTCTTTAGGTGATAATATCTCTTTTAGAATTTTTTAAGCTACTGTTACTTCTTTAGTTAAATAAACATCCTGGATTGTATTCAACAATTTTACACCTTCACTCATTGATCTTTGGAAAGCTTTACGGCCGGAGATTAATCCGGTTCCGCCTGCCCGTTTATTAATAACAGCAGTTTTTGCAGCTTCGGCAAAATCGTTCTCGCCGGAAGCACCGCCGCTGTTTATCAATCCTGCGCGACCCATATAATTATTTATAACCTGGTATCGGCAAAGATCAATGGGATGATCAGTTGTAAGATCAGAATAAACTTTTTTATGAGTTTTTCCAAACTTTAAAGCATTGTAGCCGCCATTATTCTCAGGCAATTTCTGTTTAATAATATCAGCTTGTATCGTAACACCGAGATGATTTGCCTGTCCTGTTAAATCTGCTGAAACGTGGTAGTCTTTATCTTTCTTAAACTCTGAGTTTCTGAGATAGCACCAGAGAATTGTTGCAAGGCCAAGCTCGTGAGCATATTGGAATACTTCGCTTATCTCAACAATCTGTCTCGCACTTTCTTCGGAGCCAAAATAGATTGTTGCACCAACTGCAGCAGCACCCAAATCCCAGGATTGTCTTACCCCTCCAAATAAAATCTGATCAAATTTATTCGGGTAAGTTAAAAGTTCGTTATGGTTTAACTTTGCAATAAAAGGAATTTTATGTGCATACTTTCTGGAAGTCATTCCAAGCACACCTACTGTTGAAGCTACAGCATTGCAGCCGCCTTCTATTGCAAGCTTGACAATGTTTTCGGGATCAAAATAATCAGGATTGGGAGCGAAAGAAGCACCTGCAGAATGCTCTATTCCCTGATCAACGGGAAGAATGGAAAGGTAACCTGTTCCTGCGAGTCTTCCTGTTTGGAATATCCACTGCAGATTCTTTAATACATTAATATTTCTATCGGTGCTGCTAAAAATCCTGTCAACAAAATCAGGTCCGGGGAGATGCAGTTTTTCTTTAGGGAATTTTGCTTTATAACTAAGTAATGAATCTGCTTCGCTGCCAAGTAATTCTTTAATTTTATTTATCATAGTCAACTCCGTATTTATTTTTCATTTTGTGTTTGGTTAAAAATAATGTTTAACGAAGTGTGATTCAATAAAACCGGAAGAGTGTGAGCAAGTTCATGTTCAAGTGCAAGTTCAAGAAGTTTTAAGTTTGGCTTACTTTTCCCTTTTTTCTTTCTTGAACTTGAACCTTGCCTACCGGCAGGCAGGCTTACACTTGAACTGCTTTCAATCTGCTTTCAATAGAATCAAAAATATTCTTAGGATGTGAGATAGAGTTTTCTATAAACCATTTACCTGTATCCATACCTCCGCAGACAACGCCTGCGACAAAAATTCCTTTCCTGTTTGTTTCAAAAGTAGCGGGATCAAATTCGGGTTGAAGGTTTTCATCACTGCCAAGAATTTTTATCCCATTCTTTTTCATAAAGCTAAAATCAGGATGATAGCCTGTCATAGCAAGCACAAAATCATTTTTTAAAGTTAATCTGCCAATCGGTGTTTCAAGGTCAACTTCTTCCTCTCTTATCTCAGTAATTTTGGAATTAAAGAATGCTTTAATTGATCCCTCTTTAATCCTGTTTTCAATATCCGGCTTTACCCAGTATTTTATAGAATCCTTAAGCTT
>JAUSIA010000416.1 GCA_030648225.1 Ignavibacteria bacterium
CGATCTTAAGACCGTAAAGAAATAAAGAATCAATTAGCAGGGGTCTCAGAGAAATAGGAATTATTCTCAGAAATCCAACAGGCTCAAAAACAGAGATTGGCAGAAAGCTGAGAAGATGAATGGGATCTTGTGCAATTATTAAAAACCATATGCCAAACACCCAGACTCTAACGAACTTTAGTGTTTCTGGGGATGCGTTCTGGTGGAGCAGTTTCATTGCAGGCTCCTACTTTCGAGAGCGACACGCCATAGCAACTGCCGGAGGATATTGGACTTACTACGATCGCGAAGATTCAAGGAACACTGTATAAGCTCCACCGAGCGGATCGGATGCGCAGGATAACTGCGGTTATAAATTTTCCCGATAGCGAGAAGTAATTCTTTCAGTCTTTCTTCGTTTTCTTTTTGTTTCGCTTTATCTTCGTTTGAAAACGCCCCACTAACCAGATTCTTGAACTTGGAGGCTACCGCAGACTTACCAATAGGGGGTAAAAGGTCTTCCGGACTTATATCAATTTTGTTTTGTTTATCATCAACCCCTTGATAACGATAAAACACAAGCGTTTCTGGATGTTCGGGCCGTCCATACATAGCCCATGAGGTAAAGGGAAATGTTAACCTGGGGTCGTTTATAAACTGACCGATGAGCAATAAGATAAAGAAAGTAATTAAGATCAGTTTATGCGGTACAGGTATTTTTGCGAAATATTGGCTGAGAGGACTGAATGAAAGAAGAATAAAAAAAATCAGATAAATTAAAGCTTCAACAAATGTACGAGACATCTCTTGCCATGGAGGCTTGTGAACAAGCAACGACAATCCAAGCGCAATTAGCCATAGACCAACAACCAATACGATACGCGTCCAGGGGATGCTGTTCTTTTTCATCTCTTTTATCATAAGCTTCTAATAAATAGAAAAAATACTTTCAAGCTCCTCTTTCGTGAGCGGAGGCGTGGTGAGTGTACCGAGATTCTCCTCAAGTTGCTTGCGATTTACGGCACGTGGAAGCACAACCGAGACACCTTGAAGTTGCAAAACAAACTGGATCGCAGCTTGAGCCATAGTGCGGCCTTCTTTAATAAGAAACCGAAATGCTTTGGCTCTTTTTGTTCTCTCTTCAAACTCCCTTCGAGAGTAGGCCGATGTGTCTCCCATGATGTCGCCCTGACTATCTGTGAAAAGACCGATGGCGCGGGGGTGACGGGCAATGAGTGCCACTCTCTTCTCTTGGACGAGAGGTAAAAGTTTTGTCATCGCTTCTTGATCAATAAGGCTGATAGCGACTTGAACCGAAGAGATTCCGGGATGTTTGAGACAAAGCAAGGCATCGTCAACTGTAAGACAGGCAACACCGTAATACCTGATCTTTCCCTGATTTTTTAACTTTTCGAGCGTCTCACAGAAATCACCTTTTTCTATTATTGATGCAGAAGGTTTATATAATTGAAATAAATCCAGGTAATCTGTCTGAAGACGGATTAAACTTTTTTCGACAGCCTGTATAATATATTCTTGCGAATAATTAAAACGTAATTGTGAAGCTCTGAAATAATGTAAAGAGCTTTTAAAAGGTCGAAGAAACCCGCTGACTGGTCTGGCAAGGGATCTAACCTTTAATATAAAACTCCCTGTTTGTGAATACATAAGTCCCGCTTTGCTTGTAATAATAACACGATCTCTTCTATCTTTAAATGCTCGGCCAAGAAGTTTTTCACTCATACCAAAACTATGGTGGTCAGATACATCATAAAAATTAATTCCGTCCTCAAAAGCTTTATGTAGTGTCCTTATTGATTCTCTATCATCCCTATGATATAAACCTCCGCCTAATGATTGGCATCCTAATCCAAGTTCAGAAACTTTTAAATCTGTATTCCCAAAATCTTTATATTTCATAATTTCAATTTGTTAAACTTTCATATCAAAAAGATCAGTAATTACACGACCTTCTAAATCCTTAGGAATTTTTTGGTCTAACATATAAAGCCACGTCGGAGTCATATCAATTATTCTTGAACCTTCAATCTTTTTATTTTTTGCAATGCCGGGTCCTTTAGCCAGAAGGATTCCATTCATTCTATGACTTCCGGAAGTAGGCCAGTTCATATTTTCTCTCCATCTTTCAACAAAAATGGAATCTTTATCTTTATCGCTTTCAGTCTGCATATAAGCACTATCAACCCATTCAATTAATAAATCGGGTGCAAATTCAATGAAAGGTCCGTTATATAATTCTTCTCTCTTATAGATTTTGTTAACTACTTTTTTCCCTGTGGATGGATTAATAAGTACAGATAATTTTTCAATAATTTGATCTCTTACTTTTTCGTACTGACTTTCCTCAATTATTCCATTCGGGTCTCTTCCTTTAAGATTGATGAAAATATTTCCTTCTTTTCCCCTGGAGAAGGCATAGGTTTTACTCCAGTCTATATCTGAACCGGCAAGATAGGTTTGTATCCAGCTTTTCAGCCAATGCATTTTTTTGTTTGCAAGATAGAATAAAGATTTTGGAATGTAGCCTTGGGCATTCCTTCTAAAGGCGGAAACTTTTGAACGCATAAAAGATTTTTCGAGTGATTTTTGTTCAATCCCGATTCCATCTGGAAAAGTTCCATTTGAATTTTTATAAGTCAGGAAACCTTCTTTCTGAAGCCATGTATTTATTTGAACTCCTGAAGTCAGTGGTCCGGCACCGCATTCGGAAATTATAAATACAATAGTGTCCTTACCGGAAGCTTTAGTTAAACTATCAATTGCAGCATCTAAAGATTTATATGCAGTTTTGATTACATTTCTATATTCATTATTTCCCTGCTGCATATCTTTCCAGAAATAATGCTGGGTTATAGCAATAGCGCTGTAAAAAGTTAAAAAGAAATCCCAATTTTTCTTTTCGATTAAATAAGATAAAACATCGGTTTGTTTTTTTACATCTTCTTCAACTAATGTTAAATAATCTTCTTTTTCTCTACCCCCGGGGAAAATATCCTTTAGGCGGTATCTGCCAAATTTTTTCACGATCTCATCATAAAGCCCGTTTGGATGTGCAATTGATCTGTGTGCACCGGGAGCATCTTCACCTGAGATCATAAAGCCGTTTATTTTTTGCGGAGGATAAGTGAAAGGAACGTTTACAATCCCACTGCTTAAACCGCTCTCAGATAAGATTTTCCATATTGGTTTTGCTTTTATATGAGATCCATTAGCTTCTTTAAATTTTCCATCATTTCCTCTTTGCCAAAAATCAAATAAGCCATGCTGACCTGGATTTTTTCCTGTAACTAAATTACCCCACATTTGTGTAGTCATCATGGGTACTGATGATTCAAGATTTCCAATTGTTCCTTCTTCAAAAATTTTTTTAAAGTTGGGTAGTTCACCTTTTTCTATCCAGGGAATTATTAAATCAAATGTTGCTTCACCAAGTGCAATTACAAGAAGACGTTTCTTATTAGTAGATGACATTTTAGCCTCCGGAGTTGTTTAATAAATTTTTATAAATTTTGATATGCTGCTCAATTGATCTGTTTAACTCATAATTCTCTTTTACATAGTTTTGTCCTTGTTCACCTTTCATTCGCCAATTATCATTATCCAATAGTTTTTTCAAACCTTCTTTAAAGTTATTATTCTTAACATAATAGCCAAAGCGTTCAGTAACATTTTCAGGGTTCAATGAACTTAATATTGCACACTTATGAGCCATCGCTTCCAAAAAAGAATTAGGCAATCCCTCTCTTGTTGCTGTATTAACTAATATCCAGCTTGTTTCTAAAATTTCAGAAATTTCATTAGTTTCAAATTGATTAATGAAACCAGTCATTGTTAGATTTTTTAAATTAGAATACTTCTTCCTTAAGTACCTATCATAATTAATATTGCGTCCCTTTCCAACAGCAATAAATTTTACTTCGGGAAAGGATTTTGCTAATTGAAAAAACAAGTCTGGTCTCTTTCTTTTATCCCATCTCGCCAAATAGCAAACTGTAGGAAACTCAGATTTTACAATTTCTTTTTGCGGCACTTCAATAGGAGTTGGCAGGAACCCAACTTCGTTTTTCAATGAATATTTTTTTGAGACTTTACCGTTAAGAAATTTTGCAGCACAAAAAACTTTATTTGCCTTCCGAACTGATTTTTTAACAAAAAAACTATCTTCATAAAAATAATTAGCTAGTACCTGAAATTTATTATATGAAGGATCTTTAAATTCTCTTAACCAATCACTTAAAAATCTGGGATCTCTGGAAGTTACTAAATGGATTTTATGGGACATTTCCTTCAATGCAAGATATGTTCCGAATGAAGGCTCTTCAGAATGATAAATATCGGCATTACATTTTTTAAATAATTTTCTTGCATAGAAAGGATTTGATTTACGAAAGCTAAAAACTTTTATACCGTCGAGAATTTCAAATTCTTTCTGCCTTTTTCTTCTTGGGACGACTGCAAATACTTCGATTCCTTTTTTAACCAATTCTCTTCCAATCAATCTGGTTGCTCTTCCAAATCCTCCATATTTATCCCAGGCAAATATTTCCATGCATATAAAACAAATTTTCATCTTAAATTGTCTATTAGATTCTTAATATACCCATCTAACAAGAAATCTCTCTGATACTATAATACTAGTATTTAATTGTCTAACCTGACTTCCGGCAGATAGTTTGTTTAATAAAATTTCAAAAAGGATTTCTTAGACAAACAGACCTTGCGGGATATTTTCTGCTATATCTTATTATATAATTCAATAATCTTATCAGCAGCAAAATCATAATTAAATTCATTCTCTGCCAGGATTTTTGAAGCACGACCGATAGCCGCTGCAAATTCCTCATCTCTAAGCAATTTCTTTATTGCTTCAGCAAGAGATTGTTCATCTTTTTTATTTACCAAAAGTCCGTGGACTCTATCTTCTACAATCTCACCTATGCCTTCATCTTTACAAGCAACAATAGGTTTCCCGAAAGTCATTGCCTCTCCATAAACTGTTCCACCAGCTTCATTCCATGAAGGAAGGACAAAAATATCGCACCAGGACATTGTTCTTAAAACTTCATTATGCGGTAACTGTCCAAGCAATTCAACATATTGATTAAGCTGCAGGCGTTTAATTAAATTTTCCAAAAAATTTTTTCTTACTCCGCTTCCGATAATAAGACACTTGATGTTTTGGAATTCATCTTTAAGAAGGTTGATTGCCTTAACAAGAAATTCATGCCCTTTTCTTTCAATGAGAGAACCAACCGACAAAATAATTCTCTGGTTTTTATATCTTTCCGGTTTAGCTTGAATAAAAAAAGATATATTTTTTATCGAAGCAGAATTTCCAGGGTCTCTTATTATATTTACCTTTTTCCCATTATGTAAAAATTTTTCAATTATATCAGCCATCTTTCTGTTTGGTGTAATTATAGCATCTGCTTCATTCACAATTTTAGCATATGATTTTTTTCTTAGTCTATGTGAGTTAGCATTCAGCAGACGGTTCACACTTCTTTCATGTACGATAAAAGGTATTTTATATTTCTTCTTAATTGTATAACCGATGTAACCGCTGGGAAAAACAAAATTAGTATGAACAGCTTGAAACGGATATTTCTCTGCTATTAATTTAATTGCAGGTTTGATCCACTCAAATAAAAACGAACTTTCAAAATAGGGAATGGGATTATATAAATATTTTGTAACTGTCCGATGAGGATAATGCGGGCATTTAGGGTAAAAAATGTTTACCGAATCAATATCAACTTTAAAAGGAACTTTATGCCAGTTCTTGAGATTATTAGTAAATGCAAATAATTTTGGTATCCAGGGAGTGGGGGAGAGAACTGCAACTTCAATCCCTTTCCTTTGAATAGCATAAATTGATTCCAAAGCCCAAACACCTAAGGTCATATTATGAGGACGGGGAAAATAGTCCGATATCCAAAGAACTCTTTTAATAATGGGATTCATCTTATTAATTAGTTTGAGTATTATGATTATTAATTAAAAATACCGGATAAAACTTTTCCGTCCATTTCTTCAGGAATTGGCTCATCCATTATATTAAATATAGTTGGCGGAATATCCATAATAGTCCCATTATCAATGGATTTGCCTTTCGCAATTTGATCGCCGGATGCAATAAAGAATCCATATGGTCTATGGGCACCTGATCTTTCATGGAAGTTTTCACCTGAGACAGTTCCTATCTTTGGTGAATAAACTTTCCTTATCGGTTCATTCCCTGCCCATTTTAAAACCAAATCTGGTAGTTGATCAAGAAATTCTCCTTTATGAATCTTATGTACAAATAAAATTTCACTGATTGCTTTGCTTCCGGTCTCTGCATTAATTAGTTGTTGCAAATCGCTGGCAAGTGATCCGCAAAAAGTTTCATATTCCTCCGGATTGACCAATCCATTTGGTTCCCTTCCTTTTAGATTAATTCTAATAGCACCGTTAAAATCACTCGGGAAGCAGAATGCACGGCTGTATTGCCAGTCATTCCCAAGATTCATTAAATAACATTTCATCTTATGCCATGTTTCTTTGGGTACAATTTTCTTTCCGAACTCAATACCTTTAACAAAACTTTCAGGCATTTTACTTTTTAAATTTCTAACGGCGTGCGGACCCCAAAGAACAGACGGCATATATTTTCTAAGCCCATTTATTGCCGAAGTTTTATTCTGTTGATCTTTTTCATCTATGCTTTTTGCAGACATACCAAGTCTTCTAAGAATTTCGGGAAGCAGATGTGTACCTGTAAAATTTGGTCCCATTCCTTCTGGAGAAATAATTAAGCAGGTAAAATTTCCATTGGATTCAATTATTTTACTAATTTCCGAATCAATTAAGGAATAAACTTTAAATACTGAATCACCAAGATGTTCAGCTAATTCATTATCGAATAAGGGATGGTCTTTATCCATCAAATGAAAATAGTTATGCCCCACGCAGTGTGTTTCTGCAAAAACGGTAATAAATAAATCCCAGTTATCCAGATTTAAATAATATCGGGTCAATTCACCTTTCTTCTTAATTCCCAAAACCAAATCATCAAAAAATTTTTTTAATTGAGTTAAACCTTTAGGAATAAACTCATCGCAGTCTGGTACCGGATATTTCCCGAATTTTGTTTTTACCTCTTTTATTAATTCTTTAGGATAAGAAGCAGGAGTCCATCCTGGTGAATGAGCTCCCCAGGCGACCAGTTGTATGCCATTTATTTTTGATGGACCAAATCTGGGTATATCTATTAATGCTATCTTTTTATTTTTAAGATGTAGCCAAAACGGTTTACGTTGTATGAGATTTTTTTTCCCCATAATTTTATAAGAGCCTCCAATCATTCTTCTTGATCCGATGGAATTATGTTTAGCAGGTGATGTACCTGTAAACAATGTTGGCCAAACAGTTCCGCTTCCAACATCTGCGGAAGAATCAAGTTTTCCATGGGAACCATTCTTTAATAAAGAGGAAAGCACAGGAAGATAACCCTCACCGATCCATTTTTTTATTAAATAATAATCTGCAGAATCCAAACCTATGATTAAAACTTTTTTTTTCATTTTTAAATTAGTCCCTTATAAAAATTATTGCCCCCGGTAAAACTTAAATAAATTTTGCAATGACCTCTGAATTCAATTTAGCTTGTTCTTTAAATGTTTCTGCATTTGCTTCGAGTATTCCTTTAATGTTCTCTTTCTTCTGCAGGATTTCATCAATTGAATTCTTTAATTCCTCATAATTTAATTTTCTCCAGTCAAACACATAATTTCCTAAGCCGCATCTTTTCATGTGATCAATCATTCTTGGTTCATAAGAAACAGCAATTATAGGAGTTTTTGTAACAGCTGAAAATACCGCTGAACCAACTCGTGAAGCTAAAATCATTTCAGCATAATTAATGATCCCAAGGATTTCCAGGGCTCTGTATCTTTTACTTAGAAGAATTAATTTAGAAGGATCTTGCATATTTTTTCTCAGAATATTCGCCATCTGCTGATCTTCTTCATATTTAGGATGCATTGGAATTAAAACCACCTGCTTAAGTTCACTTAAATAAGCTATTATTTTAGAAATACATCTATTTGAGTCCTGAACAATTTTTTCATTATAATGATGACTCTTTTTTACCCATTTGGGAATTTTATCATGCATAAACCTTGTTGTTATACATACATAAGGTTTGGATATATCTACATTTTCTTTTTTTAAAATTTCATTTATATAATCTTGATTTAAGGGAAAAAGTATAAAACGTGGATCAGCAAATAATTCAACTTCATTCTTAATGTTAAGATCATTTAATATTTCTTTTCCTATAGATTCGCGAACAGTTACTGCATCCATTCGGTTAAAAATATTTCTATAAATAGCGCGTCCCCACCAGGTTCTGAAGTAGAAAACAGTTGCAGCGTAAGCAATGACCGGCTTATTAAATAATTTGCTAATTGAAAGAAGTCCCCAACATACTAAAACTTGCTGCATCTGTTCATAAAAAGGTCCTCCTTCAAAGATGAATATATCAGTTTTATAAAGAGCCAATATAACCTTAGGAA
>JAUSIA010000421.1 GCA_030648225.1 Ignavibacteria bacterium
CGGTGGTGCAAATGAAATAAAAAGATTTATTGATGAAAAAATAAGTGAAAACAAGTACACCGTAAATGAGATTACCGATATGGTAAATAATAAATATGGTGGAAAGAAAATTTAATAAGACAAAATGAATTAAAGATAGGTGATGAAATGACGATAATTAATTACTGCCCAGATTGCGGCAACAAAATAAATGACAACGGGAAATTCTGCCCTAACTGCGGAAGCAGATTAACAATAAATAGTTCTTCTCACTCAAAGGTTAATGAAATTAAGGTTCAAAGCAAAAGAGAAAAGATTCTTAAAAAAGGGAACAATAGTTCAAGCAAGAAAGGTTTATATGTTGGTTTAGTTGTTGCTCTTTTTGTAGGTGCATTAATTTTTTATATCAATGCAGAACCATCAAAAGAAGCTTCTATAATTGAGAATCAGCCGAAAGTAAGTGATAATGTAACTTACCCTTCAGTTCGTTATGATCATAATTATTCAATTGCTTATGCTAAAGATGGTAAAATAATTTTACCACTCGACGTTGTGAAGGAAAAGAAGTTTGTTAAGTTCGATTACATTACACAGAATACCACTATCCCTCTGCTCGCATATTTAACTGAAGATGGTAAAGTTGTTACTGCTATTAGTATTTGCGAGCCTTGTGATTCAAAATCTTTTCATATCAAAGGAAGTGACCTGGTATGTAACTCCTGCGGAACTACCTGGGATTTGAATAACCTTGATGCTATCAGCGGATCGTGCGGTAAATATCCTCCTGATCCAATTCCAAGCAAAATTATTGGTAATGAAATTCAAATTGATGAGTATTTAGTAACCGGTTGGACAAGAAGGGTTTAAGAAACAGAAGGGATAACAATGAAACTATACAACATATCTTTGCAGAGTTTAAGAAGAAGAAAAGCCAAAACAATTTTCCTAATAATAGGACTCATCCTTTCGGTTGCTTCGGTAGTTATGCTTCTAACAGTTAGTAAAAACGTAAATGCAAGTATTGCTGCAAACCTCGATGAGTTTGGAGCAAACATAATAATAACTCCCAAAACGGATGACATTTCTATCAATTATGCCGGTATGTCAATCAACAGTGTTTCATACAATAATAAAGAGCTGCATACAAATGATGTTGAAAAGATCAGAACAATTAAGAACAAAGATAATATCAGCATTGTAGCTCCAAAGCTTCTTTCTGTTGAGATAGTTAATAATAAGAATGTTCTTATCACAGGGATACGATTTAATGATGAAATGAAATTGAAGAAATGGTGGAATGTAAACGGAAAAATTCCTTCGGAAGTTAATGAGGTTTTAATCGGTTCTGAGGTAAAAAAGAAATTGGGAATAAAACTGAATAGGCAACTGAAAATCAGAGATAAGGATTTTATTGTATCCGGCATTCTTGATGCAACAGGGTCCTCGGAGGATGGAATGATCTTTATGGATATCAATGAATCTCAAATACTTCTTGATAAAAAAGACAAAGTGAGTTTAATAGAAGTCGCTGCTTTATGCTATGATTGTCCTATTGAAGAGATAGTCCGGCAAACTTCATCTGTATTACCGGGAGCGAATGTAACTCCTATAAAACAGACAATCGAATCAAAAATGACAGCAATGCATCGCTTCGAACATTTTTCATTCGGAATATCTGCAGTTATACTAATCATCAGCATGCTGATTGTATTCACAAATGTTAATGCATCAGTTACAGAAAGGACAAAAGAGATCGGAATTTTTCTGGCCATAGGATTTAGAAGATCACACATAATGCAGATCATTCTTTTGGAAGTTATAACAGCCAGCTTATTAGCTGGATTAATTGGTTATGTAATTGGCTCTTTAGCATCAAGGTTTATCGTCCCCGTACTAACAATGGATGAAAGTATCAGGATAGTTTATGATTATAGCTTACCGCTTCTTTCGGTTGGATTCTCACTTGCAATTGGATTTGTTGCAAGCATTTATCCGGCAGTAAGAGCAACTAGGCTTGATCCAATATCAGCATTCAGATCATTATAGAAGTTGAAATATAAAAATGAGTTTAATAGGAATAAATAATCTTATAAAAGAATATAAAACTGGAAATGAAACAGTTCTTGCAGTTAATAATGTTTCTCTCTCAATAGATCAAAATGAATTTGTTACTTTGCTTGGACAATCAGGTTCAGGTAAGAGCACTTTACTTACAATGCTCGGTGGTTTGGCAAAACCAACATCTGGCAAAATTGTAGTTGATAATATTGATGTTTATGAATTACCTTCTAAAAGCATCGCTGATTACAGACATGAGTATATTGGATTTGTTTTTCAATCATTTCAATTAATACCTTATTTAACAGTTGAAGAAAATATATCTCTTCCACTTTCCATCTCAGATCTAACAAACCAGGAACAAAAGCAGTTGGTAAAGTTGATTCTTGAAAAAGTTCATTTAGAAAAGAAGGCAAAAAGATTGATCAATGAATTAAGCGGCGGCGAGCAGCAGAGAGTTGCAATCGCACGTGCACTAATTAATGAACCAATGATAATTCTTGCAGATGAACCAACCGGAAACCTTGACAGCAAAACCAGTGAAGATATTATGAAAATATTTTGCGAGTTAAATAATGTCGGGAAAACAGTTGTGTTGGTAACTCATAATACAGCATTTAAAAAATATTCACATAGAAGCATTGAACTATCAGATGGGAGGCTGGTTAACTTATGAAAGAGAAGGAAAATAAAAGACAACTAGTCCGCGATCCGGTTTGCGGAATGTGGATTGAGCCTGATGATGCGGCAGATATGGAAATTTATAAGGGGAAAATATTCTATTTCTGTGCACCCTGTTGCAAAAAAGATTTTGAAGAAAATCCGGAACCGTATTT
>JAUSIA010000438.1 GCA_030648225.1 Ignavibacteria bacterium
CACACATTGGATCATGACATTCAGAATAAAAGTGAAAAAAATTTAGAGAAGTACAAAAAGATTGAAGAGTTCTCTAAGTCAATGGGTGCGGATTTTTATCCTGCCGGCCGGGGAATCGGACACCAGATTATGTGCGAAGAAGGTTACGCCTGGCCCGGAACAATGGCTGTTGCTTCTGATTCACATTCAAATATGTACGGTGGACTTGGCTGCCTCGGAACTCCTGTGGTGCGCACCGATGCTGCTGCAATATGGGCAACCGGAAGAACCTGGTGGCAGGTTCCTCCAATTGCTAAAGTTGAGCTGAAAGGAAAACTCCAGCCCGGAGTTACAGGCAAGGATGTTATTATTGCTTTGTGCGGATACTTTAACCAAGATGAAGTTCTTAATCATGTAATTGAGTTTGTTGGTGATGGAGTTCTTCATCTTACAGTTGAAGATAGATTAGCGATTGCAAATATGACAACTGAATGGGGTGCACTTGCCGGAGTATTTCTTATTGATGAATCCACAATTAAATGGCTGAGACAAAGAGCAGATTACATTTCTAAAAGAGGTTTGGAAGGAGTTTTTTCGGATGCTGATGGAAATGGAATTCATCCGAGGATGAACCAAAAAAGAATTGATGAACTTGAGAAGAATATTCCAAAAGCAGATAATGATGCATTCTATGCAAAAGAATTAAGCGTTGATCTTTCTACAATTGAACCCTACGTTTCAGGTCCTAATACTGTAAAAGTAATGTCCCCTGTTTCCGAGTTGAGGAAAAAAGATTTAAAAATTCAGAAAGCATATCTTGTTTCCTGTGTTAACAGCCGGCTTGATGATATTAAAGAAGCTGCCGCAATGGTTAAAGGAAAAAAAGTTGCACAAGGAGTGAAGTTCTACATTGCTGCTGCTTCAAGTGAAGTACAGAAAGAGAGTGAAAAAGCAGGTTACTGGCAATCATTAATTGAAGCAGGTGCAATTCCTCTTCCGGCAGGATGCGGACCCTGTATCGGACTTGGAATCGGCTTGCTTGAAGATGGAGAAGTTGGAATTTCTGCTACTAACAGGAATTTTAAAGGAAGAATGGGCTCACCAAAAGCTTTTGCATTTCTAGCTTCTCCTGCTGTGGTTGCTGCTTCTGCAATTGCAGGAAAGATTGATTATCCATGGAATCCCACCTTGGCGGGACAAGTTGGAAAATCTCAGCCTGAGGCTGATGAGCCTTTGGCTCAAACAAAAATAATTGGTGAAATAAAAGTAAACACGAAATCTGAAGGAAGTAAATCATCTGTAAAAATAATAGATGGGTTTCAAACTCAGGTTGAAGGTGAAATAATATTTTGTCATCAGGATAATCTCAATACTGATGGAATCTTTCCCGGCAAGTACACTTACATAGATGATTTCACTCCACAACAACAAGCAGAAGTTGTAATGGAGAATTATGATTCTGAATTTGTAAAGATAGTTAAGAAGGGTGATATACTTGTCAGCGGTTTTAACTTCGGAACCGGTTCATCACGTGAACAAGCTGCAACTGCATTAAAATATAAAGGAATTCAATTGGTCATTGCAGGTTCATTTAATGAAACTTACAAACGCAATGCTTTGAATAATGGTTATCTTCTTATCGAATGTCCTCAGCTTGTAAATGATTTGAAAGAAAAGTTTGGTAAAGATAAATTAACAATTAAAACAAGTATGATTGTGAAAATTGATTTTGTTAATTCAACAATTTCGGAACGATCCGCCTCTGGAGGAAAAGCAGATAATAAAACCTATTCTTTCGACCCGGTTGGTGAAGCAGCACAGGAATTAATTGTTACTTCAGGATTGGAAGAGTGGGTTAAATCTAAATTATAAAAAACCTTAATTCTGTTTTTATTAATAAGTATTGTATCAATTAGTTATATTAAATTGGATTTAAGCAATGCATACTGTACTTTCAATAAATGAAATTAGAAACAATATAAAACTCAAAGAGAAAACTACAGCTATTATTTTATGAACGTTACATTTTCATTGGGGTATATTAATAAATGTTATATAAATTCTTTAGTAATATAATTAGATGGATACAAAGAATACTTACTCGTCTTCCTGAAGAGAGGAACAGAGTAGCACAAATAAAAAATGATGAAACTGGAGTACAAATCAAGTCTGAGGAAGTTGAAGGAATTGATAGTACTGATAAATTAATAGACATATCCCATACTACTATAATTCAATCCACAATTCATTTAGAATCAGAATCCAAAACTCCTCCTCTTCAAGATGAAACACCAACTGAAAAACAACTTGGATCAAGTGAAAATATAGAATATGGAACAACCCCGAAACCTATTATAGAGGGAGAAAGAGAAAAAATTGAAGTAGAACTAGGTAATAAGGAAGACATACAGGATTCAGATGTTAAAAGGGATGACAAAAAACCACAAAAACCTTATATAAAAAAAACACCAACTGAAAAATCCGATCCAGCTACTGAAGAGAAAGATAAGAAACCCAAAACAAAAGAAATTATAAATTTAGGTAACTCACAAAGATGGAATAGAAGACAGAAGCAAACAACTAATGATGTTACAGAAGGGATGATTAAGGATGATAACCCAAAAACAAACAAAGAACGTCAGCAGAACGATAAGCCTCTCGCAATAAAATCACCTTTCATAGAACTCAATCTTGATGAAGCGACTATTGATTTAGTATTACCACAACAATACGTAAAGAATGGTCCATCGAATAATTCAAAAAATAGGATAAGTTATCTTGTAACCATAGAGAACTTAGAAAAGGAAAGAAGTGCAAAACTTAAACAAAGAAGAAACGGTAAGCTATTTGTTGAGGAAATAAAAATTCCGATAGAAAAACCTATAGAAAAATTTGAAGTATCATTCCCAGAAGAACTTGAGAGTAGAAATTATACCTATAAAAACGATGGGCGAAAACATTTGTACGTATTTTCATCTAAGGGTGACAAGAAAGCAAAGATGGATTACTTATACAATGAGAAGGGTGAAAAGAATTTTCTACCGAGGAAAATACTTTGGATACTATTACATGAAAATTTTGAAATTGAATTGAAGAAAGAACTCGAGTATGAAAGATATTTTTGGGATTCTTATAAACTATGCCATCTCAATTTAC
>JAUSIA010000444.1 GCA_030648225.1 Ignavibacteria bacterium
AAGCGGCCCTGATACTCATTATAAAGTTCTCCAGGCAATAAGTGAAGCTTTGAAGCTTTATGAAAAAGAAACAGGCAGCTCAAACATTAAAATCTGGGGCTACAGGAATGTATGGTATCGTTTTCATCCTGCCGAGGCAAATATATATGTACCTGTAAGCCTGAACTCAATGGCAATACTTGATGATATTTTTATGAACAGTTATGGATCTCAGAAAGCTGCAAGCTTTCCGAGCTATGAATACGATGGACCATTCAGCAGGCTCGCACAAAAAATTCAGGTTGAACAATACCAAACGATAAGAACCTGTCTGGGTAAAGATTATTTCCTTACCCACGATGTTCCCAGAGTAAGAGCAGCACATGGAATGGTTTATTTAAAAGAGCTTGATTTGCAGGAATTCTATAAGCAGTCAACGGAATTAAAGAAATTAACGGAAGATATTAATAACTAAATTATCTCAGTAATTATGAGCACATTACCGCCGCCCGCCACAAAAAAATTCCCGGAAGATTCTCTTGAAGCAAAGGTTTATAAAATTGTAGAAGACCTGAAAGAATATATGCCGGTTTTAAATGACCGCAACCGGCTCGGATTTAGTCTTTATTTGTATGTAAAGGGGGAGGGAGATGAACCGGAATTTCTTTTAAAGAACCTGAAATTAAATGTGCAAGGAATATCTTTGAAAGAACTAATTGAAAAGATTAATAACGAATTACAAAAGATTAAGAAGTAAAAAAAGCAAAAATCAAAATCCAAAACTTAGAATTCTTGTTTTGACCTTTGGTCCCGAATCAAGTTTGCCTGCTGGCAAGGCAGGTTCGGAACAGGCTTTTTGCCTTTGGATTTTTTCTTTAAGCTCTATTAAACTCTATCTCTTCTCTTGCCATAAACTCCTCAACCATTTTTACATCCTCTTCACTTCCAATAAAAATAGGTGTTCTCTGGTGGAGTGTGTCTGGTTTTATTTCCAGAATCCGCTTCTTTCCATTGGATGCTCTGCCTCCTGCTTTTTCCAAAATAAAAGACATTGGATTGCATTCATACATCAATCTTAATTTACCATTCGGATTTCTTGAATCCGCAGGATACATAAAGATACCGCCATAAAGCAAATTCCTGTGAATGTCTGCAACCATTGATCCGATGTAACGGGAGGTATAAGGACGTTCCGAAGTTATGTCCTCTTCCTGGAGCCATTTAATATATTTTTTAAGCCCGGGATGCCAGTAAAGATAATTTCCCTCGTTAATACTATAAATCTTTCCTTTCTTTGGAGTCTTAATATTTTCCTGAGAAAGAAGAAATTCTCCGAATGACGGGTCTAAAGTAAAACTATGAACACCATCTCCTGCAGTATAAACCATAATAGTGCTTGAACCATAAACAATGTAACCTGCAGCAATCTGTTTAACACCTTGCTGAAGACAATCTTCAAGAGTTCCCGGACAATTATCAGGCGTAACTCTTTTATAAATAGAGAAGATAGTGCCTATACTGATATTAGCATCAATGTTTGATGAACCATCAAGGGGATCAAAGAGAAGAACGTACTTGCCAAGCCTGAACTTAGAAGGAATATGAATTATATCTTCCTCCTCTTCCGAAGCCATTACGCAAAGATGACCGCCATGATCCATTGCATTAAATAACATCCTGTGAGCAAATATATCGAGCTTTTTAATTTCTTCACCCTGGACATTTATATCGCCTGTAAATCCTAAAATATCTGCAAGTCCTGCTTTATTAACTTCAAGCGAGATAACCTTTGCGGCTAAAGAAAGATCATGAAGCAGCTTGGAAAGTTCGCCGGTTGCTTCCGGATGCAGCCTTTCCTGTTCGATAATGAAGCGTGCGAGGGTCATAAATTTTACTTTAGGCATGTTGCACTCCCTTAGAAATGTTTTTTGTTGTTAAAAAGATTAAACAGCTTTAACAATTTCCTGATCTTTATATTGAAGCTGGTATAATTTATAATAAATTCCTCTTTTTGCAAGAAGTTCCTGGTGCTTACCTGTCTCTCTTATTTCCCCTTTATGCATAACTATTATCTTATCAGCACTTTGAATAGTTGATAATCTGTGTGCAATTACAATTGCTGTTCTTCCAACCAAAAGATTTTCTATTGCTTTTTGAATGAGGATTTCAGTTTCAGTATCCACACTTGAAGTAGCTTCATCAAGAATAAGAATTTTAGGATCGTAAGCTAATGCGCGTGCAAATGAAATAAGCTGCTTTTGTCCGACACTTAAAGTTGCGCCCCTTTCTTTAACTTCTTCATCATATTGTCCTGATAATTTTTTAATAAACCTGTCTGCACCAACAGTTTTTGAGGCTTCAATAATTTTTTCATTTGGAATTTCATCATTTGCCATATCTATATTGGATTTAATTGTACCGGAAAATAAAAATACATCCTGCAGAACCATGGAAATATGTTTGCGTAATTCTTTTTTATCAACCTGGCTTATATTCTTTCCATCAATAAGAATTGAACCCCTGTTTATATCATAAAACCTTGTTAAGATATTAATAATGCTTGTTTTTCCGGCTCCTGTGTGCCCAACTATTGCAACAGTTTCTCCGGGATTTATTTTGAAGGAAATATCTTTAAGAACATAATCTTCCTCATTATATGCAAACCAAACATTACGGAATTCAATTTCTCCTTTTACTCTTTCCATCTTAACCGGAACTTCTGGATCCCGGACAAATGTTTGATTATCCAGTAGTTTGAAAATCCTCTCCGATGAAGCCATTGCGGTTTGCATTATGTTATATTTTTCAGAAAGATCCCTGATTGGGCGGAAGAACATTTCTGTATACTGGATGAAGGCAAAGAGAACACCTATTGTTAATGTTCCCTGGATTATTTCTCCTCCTCCATACCAAACGATTAATGCAATTGCTATTGAGCTTAATAATTCCACAGCGGGATAAAAGACTGCATAGTAAAAAACAGATTTAATGTTTGCCTGGCGGTAATCATTATTTATGTTTGAAAATCTTTTTAGTTCATCTTCCTCTTTCCGGAAAATCTGAACAACATTCATCCCTGTTATATGTTCCTGCATATAAGAATTTAACCTTGCAAGATGAAGACGAACATCCCTGTAACTCTCTCTTACTTTTTTTCTGAAAAGAAAAGTACCGTAGATGAGAACCGGAAGAACCGAAAGAGTAACAAGAGAAAGAGGCATATCCATAAAAAACATAAATGCAAGTATCCAGATTATAATGAAGATATCGCTGAAGACCATTACTATACCTGAAGAAAAAAGCTCTCCCAAAGCCTCAACATCATTTGTTACTCTTGTTACTAATCTGCCGATTGGAGTTTTATCATAAAATTTTAATGCAAGCTTTTGTGTATGCTTAAAAAGTTGTGTACGAAGATCATATAAAGTTTTTTGTCCCAGGTATTGTGTGTAATATGTAAGAAAGAATTGTATTACAGCCTGAAAAATCAGAGTTGCAAAAAGAATTAAGCTTATTTCAAGCAATCCCTGATAATCAGAATTAGCAATGTGATCATCAATTGCAATTTTTGTAAGATAAGGACGAACAGGTCCTAATGCTGCAACTACAATGTTTAAGAAGATAGCAAAGAAGACATATTTCCTGTATGGTTTAATGTAACCAAGCAGGCGCTTCATCAAACGTGAGTCGTATGCTTTACCTAAAACTTCTTCTTCGCTATGATAATCTTGTGTCATAAAATTCCCTCACCCTAACCCTCTCCCAACCTGTCTCGCCTTGGCGGAAGGGAGAAGGAATAGAGGTGATCGTTAAAATTATTTAAAATTAAAAAATCTTTTACTTACACTTGAACCCCGATTGTCATAGAGCTCTTGAACTAAGCTTAGAGTACAAGCCTCAGCTTAACTATTCCAGTTCTTTTTCAAGCAGTTGTTTGTAGTGGAGATCAGCATATATTCCGCCAAGCATAACTAATTCTTCATGTGTT
>JAUSIA010000460.1 GCA_030648225.1 Ignavibacteria bacterium
GTCCGGTTATATTTTGCAGTTTGTTATTCAATTCCCGGCTTACTTTAGAGCAATCATCGGCATTAATATAATGCTCTGCATCAATATAAACTTCAATTACCTGGTTTCTGCCATGCCCCCTGAGATTGAAGTCAACTAAGAAATATCCGCAATTTCTGACAACTTCTTCGGTAATCTCTTTAATATTTCCTGCGTTAATATTCATAGAAACAAAAATCGCCCTCTATGGGGCGAAAAGAACTATGCTAAAACTACAAGGAAATTATTCAATATGCAAGGAATATGTTAAGAACAGCAGGTTTGATATGCTCTGAAGAACCTGAATATAAATTACTGTTTCTTTATTTCTGTAAAATCTTTCCCCTTAACTTTTTCTTTCTTTTTCCTGTTAATAAATGCTGAAATTAAAATACCTGATATTATACCGATAACTAATATTACTGTTAAAAGAATAATTTTAGGTAATTGTTCAATACGCCAGAAAAAAACCGTCATATCAACAGGTTCGGTATTCTGAACGACAAAAATTGTAAACAGAATAATAAGGATCATCAGAAAAATTAATTTAACCCGCATATATCCTCCGGAATATATTTTTAAGATTCACTCTTTTGCTTTGATAAAATTTCTTTTACCCTTGAAATATTATTTTTGTTTACAAGAGTTAATAAAGTATCGCCTTCTTCCAGCATAGTACCTCCGCCTGGTATAACGCTTTTTTCATTTCGCCAGATTAATACTATCCTGCTGTCATCGGGAAAACTAAGCCCGGCCAAAGTTTTACCAACTGCAAGAGAATTATATGGAACGATAAAATCAAGCAGCTCCATATCCACATTATCAGTAGGGTTAAATTGAAGCGGTAATTCTCTCCTTATTTTTAAAGGCTCATCAAGCTTTAATAATTTTGCAACCGGGGTTAATGACCAGCCTTGCAGCAGTACACTGGTTAATACTACAAAAAATACAATATTAAAAATTATATCTGCATTTGGAACACCGGCAATTGAAGGGAATGTTGCCAGAATAATTGGAACAGCACCTCTTAAACCCACCCAGGAAATAAAAATCTTTTCTTTAAAGCTATATCTTTTAAAATCACTTCTTAAAAATATTAATGATAAATACACACTTAACGGTCTTGCAATAAAAAATAAACAGGCGCATATCAATAAACCCGGCACTAAAATTTCCATTAACTTTGAAGGAAAAACCAATAACCCCAACGTAAGGAACATTGCTATTTGACTTAAGACTGCAAGACCATCAAAAAAACGAATAGTTCCTTTTTTATGAATGAAGGAACTGTTTCCAATAATAAGCCCGCTAATATATATTGCCAGAAAGCCGCTGCCTCCTATAACTGCGGTAAAAGAAAAAATTAAAATGCATAGTGCTAGAGAGAATACTATATAGATTCCTTCATTAGTAAAATTCATCCTATTAATTAAAATTACCATAAGCTTTCCCAATGCTAAACCTAATACTAACCCTATACCCATTTGAAAAATAAAAAGGAGAATCGTATCAATTAATTCTTTTTCAGGATTCATCAGAAGCTGTATAGTTCCTATAGTCAGGAAAATTGCCATCGGGTCATTACTCCCGGATTCAAATTCAAGTAAGGGTTTAAGGCCACCTTTAAGGCTAATACTGCGGGATCTTATTATTGAAAAAAGCGCAGCAGCATCAGTAGAAGAGATAATTGAGCCGATTAAAAGCCCCCAAAGAAAAGAAACATTAAAAATGTATGAAACAAATAAACCAACAATTACGGCGGTTAAAAAGACACCAATTGTGGCTAAACTTACTGCAGGTTTAATAACGGGTTTTACTTCGCTCCATTTTGTATCTAAGCCGCCGGCAAAGAGAATAAAAATGAGAGCAATTATTCCAATATTCTGAGCAAGACCAACATCATCAAAATAAATTCCACCAATACCTTCCGAACCGGCAAACATACCTACACCAATAAAAAGGAGCAGAGCGGGAATTCCGGCTTTCTCCGAAAACTTAGAGATTGTAACACTAATTAAAATAAGTACACAGGCAATCAGAAGAATATATTCAATTTGAATCATCAGTACTCTTTAGCTGTTTTTTGATATCATCAAGATTACGTAAAATAATATCTCTGTGAGGATAAGGAATTTCTATACCGGTCTCTCTGAATTTTTTAAATATTGCATAATATAATTGACTCTTGAGAACCCCCGGGCGATTTATATATTCTCTTGTCCATATTCTTAGATTAAATTCCAAATAACTTTCTCCGAAATCAGAAAAAAGAACATCAGGTTTTGGTTCTCTAAGTACTCCTTCATTTTCCACAGCAACTTCAAGAAGAATTTTTTTTATGTTTTCCGGGTTTTCCCTATAAGATACTCCTACAGGAAAGTTTAACCTTACATTTCTGTCCATGTGGCTCCAGTTTATTACAGTAGATGATATGAAATCGGAATTCGGTACTATAACAGAAATATTATCATTAGTAACTATAGTTGTTGAACGCATTGAAATTCTAACAACGTCACCTGATACTTTTCCAACTTCAATTCTATCTCCAACTTTTATTGGACGCTCAAATAAAATTATTATTCCGCTAACAAAGTTACTGGTGATATTCTGTAGACCAAACCCGATACCGATACCCAAGGCACCTGCAAGAATTGTTACAGTGCTTAAATCAATTCCAACAGTCTGAAGGACAATTATTAAACCGATAACAAGAATTATATATCTGAAAATTGTTCCTACAGCAACACGAACTCCAAGATCAATTCTGCTCTTTGCAAGAACTTTATATACAATCCATTTTCTTAATTTGCTAGTAATGTAAAAAAGTAGAAAAGTAAGGAAGATGAAATAGACAATTGTCCAGAGAGTAATTTCAGTTTTACTGATTGTAGTTATTGGTATGTTAAGATATTCTCTTATCTCATAGAAAATATTTTTTAAATCTTTCCACATATTCTGTTTAGATTCATTCTATATAATATCTAATCTTGAAGAGATTATAAGTATGGGTATAAAGGCAGAAGAAAATAATATTATCCCTATTACTATATGCTCCCGATTCCTTTATGCCTTATTTCAAATTACTTAAAAGCTTCTTCAAAAAAAAGAAAAGTATCTTAAAATGGAAAGAAAACCGGAATCAAAAGAGATGCTATGAGCCATAAATCATGTTTAATGGTGAGTCTGCTTTAAGGAAATCAGAGACCACTTTAGAGTGAGCTGTTCATAATTAAATGATTTACTTTTCCGTAATTGCAGTTGCTTCTATTTCAACAATCATATCCGGATCAATCAGAGATTTCACTTCCACCATAGCAGTAGCAGGTTTTACATCTTTAAAAAATTCACCATGTGCTTTTCCTATTTCTTTCCATTTGGAAATATCGGTTACATAAATTCTTGTTCTAACAACATCCTTTATTCCTGAACCGAGAGATTCAAGTGTCTTCTTAATCTTATCAAGGATGAATTTTGTCTGGCCATAAGCATCTCCTTTGCCAATAACTTTTCCATTATCAACAGAGGCTGTACAGGAGACTTCAATAATATTTCCAACTTTTACGGAACGAGAGTAACCAACTACATCTTCCCAGATTGTTCCTGCAGGAATATTAATTCTTTTCAAATTTATACTAATAGATTTATTTGAAAAATTGAACCCATGCATTCCTCTGGCTGTGTAAACTTGAACCCCGATTGTCATCGGGGCAGGCTTTAATCTTGAACTTGAACTTAATTTACCATGTATCGCCGCCAGAAGGCGGTGGCCAGTTGCCAATTATTCTTCTCAGCAAAACAATTTCACCAATGTGGTAGGAAATGTGTGACGCCATTGCCTGCAAAACATCATAACCCGATTTATATTTTTGCGCTTTCTTACTCAATTCAGTTTCACTAAAATTTATCGCTTCATCCAGAATCGAATTGAATTTTTGGATTTCATTTTTAAGCTCTACTTCATTTGCCGGGGATTTCGGAAAAGACCAGCCTTCTTTAGCTGATAAAACCGGAGGAGTTGATTTATCTTTTATATAGCTGATAAATTTTCCCTGCCAGAAATTTATATGCTTTAATATCTGCCAGATTGTATAAGGTGAGTCTTTAATTTCTTTGCCTGCGGTTTCAATTTTTAAATCTTCCAAAACATTACGCGGATTTATATGTGCATTAACCCCTTTGAGTGCATTTACAACTATTTCATATAAATTCGGTTCAGGCATCAGATCTTTCCTTGAAGATATGCTTTTCTTTTCTTCTCTGGGAATTTTTCAATTGCATAACGCAGCATTGTTCGGGGCATATCTTTATAATGTTGCTTCAGAAAATCTTCTTCTGTATTAATATCTCTGTTGCCGATTTCACGAAGCATCCAGCCAACTGCTTTATGAATCAGATCGTGTTTATCTTTAAGAAGAAATCTGGAAATCTTTAAAGTTGTTTTGTAATCATTCTTCTTAATGAAATTGAATGTTGACATAACTGCGATTCTTCTTTCCCATAGATCACCTTTTGCAAGTTCAAATAAAAGTTTCTTCTCTTTATCGAATAAATATTCCCCGATAATTTTTTCTGCTGAAAGATCAACCAAATCCCAGTTGTTAACATATTTCAGATTTTTCAGATAGAACTTAGAAATCTTTTCTTTCCCCTTTTCGTCAGCTTTCTTCATCTTATCAACAAGAATAAAGAGAGCAATTAATCTTTCTTCATGTATTTTTGATTTTATAAGAACAGAAAGATCTTCAAGGCTCAGGTCTTTAAATTGCTTTGCGATTTTTCTTGAGTCAGGGACTTTTATTCCTGCAAAAATATCTCCTTCAGCATAATCACCTTTGCCTGTCTTAAAAAATCTCTTAAGAAATTCAGCCAGATATGCGTTTGTATTTTCCTTAACAGTTTTTTGCAGTTCAGCTAAGCTCAATTTTATTCTTCCTGTTCATCTTTGTCTTTAACCCTGTAGAATGCAGTCCCAAGCGGTGCGAATTTACCAGGAAAGAAGAGTGAATCTTCCTTCAGGTTAAAATAAATTTCACGTAAAGTTGTACCCGGCATTACAATAGTTAAAGAATCTCCATTAACAAAATAATTTCCCTGCCTTCGTTCAATAAGAACACTTACGGAAGCTTTACCTTCAGAATGATACTCAGATATTGCATCTCTACCTGATTGATGAGGCCATGTCCAGAAGCCTATGATGCCATCTGTATTTGTATAAATGGAATCATACCTTTTCATAACTGTTTCCTGCTGGTCACCAACTTTTCCGCGAACAAGTATAAGCGTATCGCCGGAAATTGTAACATGGGTACTGTCTATTATTTCCTTTCCCGAAAGTCCATCAAATAAAGTAGAGATGAGAGTATCGCCAACAAGTTTATAAGTATAATTAACTCTTGCCTCTTTTATTTGTACGTAAGAGCTGTCTTCTTCGAAGATCAGAGTTGTACCGAGATTGTATGGTCTTGTAACCGGTTCCCACTGTCCGACAAGTGTATCTTTTTTTTCTTCAGAACAGGAGACCATAACTAAAGAACTAAAAAGTAAAAGTATACAGAGGTTTATTTCATGCATCAGTCTTTACCGTCTTTTGTTTATTAAAAAATAACCTCACCTAAATTCCCGAATTAAGTTCGGGACAAGCTCTCTCCTTATCAAGGAGAGGACTTTTTAAACACCAGATGGAAGATTTCCCTCTCTTTAATAGAGACTGTGTGAAAATAAAAATATTGATGGTAGCCGCAGGCTTCAACCTGCGATAACAGTTTTATTTCGCAACCTGAAGGTTGCGACTACCGGCATATTTAGAATTTTGACACAACTCTAATAAGGAGAGGGACGAAGGGTGAGGTTAAAGAAAAAGATATTCTTCATACAACCTCTTAATCCCAGCGTTAACAAATTAAAAATTGAATCATTAACTATTTCAACCGTTTTGAAAATTGAACAGTCAACTTGAGTAAATTTAATGATTATAGAATTTATTTCCGATTATAAGAGAAGGGAATAGGGAAGGAAGAAATTTTATTTGATCAGATTAACAAGCCCAGATTTTCTGCAAAGCTTTCATGTAGATTAAGCATAATATAGTAATGGTGTTTTGAATCTTGGAAATCAAAAAAGGAAATAGTATTTTCTTTCATATCTCCATAGAATACTTTTTTAGATTCATAATCAAATCCATCAAACTTTTCACCACTGATTTTCAAATCAATAAATTTAGCTGTTGCAAAATCGTAAAGTGAAATACCTTTTTCATCTCCGCTGCCGGTTATCATTTCATTTTTTTCAGTATCATAAACATTTATTCTTGTAATTGATACTTCGCCGGCTATTTCATTATAAGAAGAAGTTGTCTTATCAAAAATTCTGGAAATCTCTTTACCCCCGATAAGTTTTCCAATAACAAAAGCTACAATTCTTCTTTTATGGATATTCACAATTATTATTGCTGTTTACTGATTATTTTTACGATTCAATCTTAAGGCAA
>JAUSIA010000463.1 GCA_030648225.1 Ignavibacteria bacterium
TTGGAAATATGGCTTAATAAAATGCAGGCTATTTGAAAATTCAGAGACTTTAAAATTAGATGATAATTATTATCATCTTGATGAAATAAAAAAATTATAATTGTTTCTAAAATTTCCAACCTGGTATAAAACCAAATTTAGTTGAAAATTAGAGACACCAATTTTTTAAGCTACCTTTTGTTGTTTAAGTTCAGACTTTATAGCTGTACTTAGTAAATGTAATTTCTCATAATTGTTTACTCTTCTCTTTCTTCCTTCAATTTTCACCAGCGCTACTGCAACCCCTCTTGATTTCATCTCTGCATTTGTCCAGCGTTTTATTCTTCTTAAATATTTTGTTAGCTGTGAGTTTAAGTTCTCAATTAAGTTGGTCGTCGTAAATGATCTTCCAAGCTCTTCGACTAGTCCCAGTCTATGCATCGTCAGTGTTTCTTCTAATCCCTCTTCCAAAGATTTAGCAGCACTTCGGTTTATTCTATTGAGTTCATCCCGGATTTCAAATAATCTCCTTTTAGCTATATCATACTCTGGTTCACTATAGGCCCTTTGTAATTTACCTCTGAAACTCTCTTGCTCTTCTTCTCTAAGATAGCTTACTACATTCTCTCTCTTATACCACTCACAACGCTGGATTTTTGCTAATTTCCCAACTATATTAAAGAAGATATTATGTTTAAAAACTTTTTGCTTTTGATTTCTCTCACGCCAAGGGCGGGATTGAAATGACAATATTTCTTTCGTTCTAACGATAGGAAAAAATTAATTGGCTTGTTCTTTGGATTGTTTAATAGCTTCTTTTATAGTATGAAAAAGATCTTCCTTTTTAAAAGGTTTTGAGATGTAATGTGTGCATCCTTCGGCTAAAAATTTTTCTTTATCTCCCCGCATCGCCAAAGCTGTTACAGCTATTATCGGTGTATTTTCATATCCGGGAATTTTTCTAATTTTTCTTGCTGCCTCTAAACCGCTCATTCCTGTCCCAAGATCAATATCCATTAATATAGCAGCATATTTTTTTGTCCCGGCTTTTTTAATTCCTTCTTCGCCCTTTAAAACCGTGTCAACTTTAAAAGAGGTTCCCAGAAAGAATTTTATCACTCCGGCATTCGATTGATCATCCTCAACAAGAAGAAGCTGAGGAATATTATCGTCAATTTTATTTTCAGGAAATTCTATCTTCATTTGAGATGGATCCATATTTATTGGCTGAATTTCAAACCTTCTGATTACAGGGAATTTAACTATAAATGCTGAACCTATTCCAAACTCACTTTCAACATTTATACTTCCATGCATCATTTCAACAAACTTTTTAGCTACCGTTAAACCTAAGCCTGTTCCTTTAAAAATTCTACTGAAACCTTCGCTTATCTGCCGGAATGCGTCAAAAATCGTGCTCTGGTTATTCCTGGGTATCCCAATGCCGGTATCACTTATTTTTATAACAACATGCTGCTTATAAGGATCTTCATACTCTTTTGAAATGCTCAAACTTACATTTCCTTCATTTGTAAATTTAACCGCATTACTTGTCAAACTGCTAATTATTTGACGCAGCATTCTTTCATCAAGCAGTGTTATTATTGGTTCATCAGGTAATTCGGTTTTTAATTGTAATTTTTTTCTTGCTGCAAGTTGTTTAAAAAATTCAAACTCCTCTACGGCAACCGAAACAATATCAAGTTCAGTGAGGTTTATTACTTCCTTATTAGCTTCAATTCTTGAAAGATCAAGAATAAGATTTAAAGTATTCATAAGGCGATGGCTGCTTTCATAAATTTCATTTGCCAATTCCTGTAAATTTTGATTTTCGATTTCATTCTTTAATATCTCAGAGTAACCAAGCATTGCAACCATCGGAGTTCTGAGTTCGTGGCTCATATTTGCAAGAAAAACCGACTTAAACCTGTTCATCTCTTCTGCTTTTTCTTTAGCAATCTTAAGTTCTTCTTCAGCATTTTTTCTTTCTGTAATATCTTCTTTTACAGCAAGGAAATTAATAATATTATCTTTATCATCTTTTATAGGTGAGATAGATGCAAACTCCCAGAACAATTCTCCGTTCTTTTTCCTGTTAAGAAAATCTCCACGCCATTCTTTACCTGATTTTATAGTATTCCAGAGGTTTTGATAATAAATTTTTGGAGTATCCCCATATTTAAAAATTCTTGGATTTTTTCCAATTACTTCTTCAGATGAGTATCCTGTTAATTCACAAAACTTTGAATTAACATATTCAATATTTCCATTTATATCTGTTATAACAATTGAAGCTGGACTTTGTTCGACGGCAAGGGAGAGTTTTCTTATCTCTTTTTCAGCTTTCTTTTTTTCTGTAACATCCAAAAGGGTTCCTATGATTGCCGGTTTTCCGTTGAGTATTGTATATGAGCCCATAACTTCAACTTCAATGAAGGAGTTATCTTTTTTTTCTGAAAGAATAACGCATAGTTTCAATCTTTCCCGAAAGCCTTTTTGATATATTTTCTCTTACAATTTTTCTATCTGGCTCATATACAAATTCATCAACGTTTTTTATTGAGATAATTTCATTCACAGTATAACCAAATATTTCTGCTAATCTTGGATTTACATAAGGAAATTTACCATCCTGAATTATATAAACTCCAACCAAAGATTCTTCAACAAGTGACCGGAATTTTGCTTCATTCTGTTTCAGTTCAAATTCATCATGTTTTCTTTGAGTAACATCTCTTACAACTGCCAGTACAACAATTTCATTATTGAAAGTAATGGAGTTTAAACTTACTTCGGCATCAAATGCAAAACCATCAATCCTTTTATGCTGCCATTCAAAAAACTGAGATTCTCCATTTAAAATATTATTAATTTTTTCCTGAGCTTTTTCAAATGAATTACTTCCATCTGGTTGGAAATCAGGTGAAAGTTCGAATGGTGTTTTTCCTAAAAGATCTTCTTTTGTAGCTGCAAACATTTCCAATGCTTTGGAATTAAGTTCAACAATAGCATTACCTTTTAAAAGAAGAATTGCGTCGTTAGCAGTTTCAAAAAGAGTTTTATATTTTATTTCACTTTCTTTAACTAATCTTTCGGCTTCAATTAATTCCGGATACATTGCTTTATGTTCTACAGAAATAATATCAAGCAGATATTCTTTATTGTCTTCGAATATTAATTCGGAATTAATTTCCACATCAACCTTGGTGCCTTCCTTATTTAAAATAAAAGTATTAGTTGAAGCAGTATCTTTAGAATTTTTTAACTGATTGTTTATCTCTTTAATTGCTTTTTGAGGAAAGATATCGGATCTCTTCAGATTATTAAAATCTTCATTGGATTTGTTAAACAGGGAAAGAGCTTTCTCATTTACATCGAGGATTTTTCCTGAGTGTGATTCAGAAAGAATTACAGCTTTGCTAAATTTTAGAAAAAAGTGTTTATAGTAACTCATTTACCCCAATCCGACAAGAATTGAGCCGATTAAATTATTTTATTTTACTTAATAAATATTAATAAAATCTTTTATTTGAGGTTTTCCTTACAACTAAATTGGAAATCTCTTCTTAAAATATAAGAAAATTTATTTAACATTATAAAATATTTTCAAGTATTCCAAATGAGATGAAATTTCTGTGATGATTGAGTTGGTATATTTTATATTCTCTTTAACAATTTTTTCAAAACAAATCAATTATATTTTTATAACTCGGCAGCCCACGGTTTTAACCGTGGGCAAAAAGAATAAAACAATTACAAAAACCGTTTCAACGCCTGCCTGCCGGCAAGGCAGGGTTTATAATTTTAAGCCCGTATTTTTTAATGAACAAATCAATTTCTTCCTCATAAGTCATCTTTTTATGATGCT
>JAUSIA010000467.1 GCA_030648225.1 Ignavibacteria bacterium
TCCCGCAGCAGAAGAATTGTTTTTAAAGCTGTTACAGCCTGCTGAGCAGCAGGACGATCACTCTTATTTAAAACAAAAAAATCAGCAATCTCCATTAATCCCGCCTTCATTGCCTGCACTGTATCTCCCGATTCCGGAACTAATACGACAATTGTTGTATCTGCAGCCTGCACAATATCAAGTTCTGACTGACCAACACCGACTGTTTCAAAAATGATATAATCATAACCGGCGGCATCAAGAACATCTGCAGCATCAACAGCTTTTTTACTTAATCCGCCGAGGCTTCCGCGTGTTGCCATACTCCGGATAAAAACTCCACTATCGTGAACTAATTCAGACATTCTTATTCTATCGCCAAGTAAGGCACCCCCGGTAAATGGGCTTGTAGGGTCAACAGCAATTATTCCAACCTTTTTATTTTGAGAGCGGTACAGTTTTGTGAGGAAATTTGTAATTGTACTTTTGCCTGCACCTGGAGGTCCTGTAATTCCTATTCGATATGCTTTGCCAACTGAAGAGTAAATATTTTTCAGAAGTTCAGATGAAACCGGGTTATTTGATTCGACTATTGATATTGATCTTGCAACAGATCTTTTTTCATTATTAAGCAGATTCTTAATCAGGTCATTATCAATCATAATGAATAAATCAAATCAGTTCATATTCTTTTTAAAGAATTCTACTGTTGGTTTCAATCCTTCATCAAGTGTCGTGGAAGGTTTCCAGTTAAATTTTTTAAATAATTTTTCGGAAGTTATTACACTTCTCATTTGTTCACCTGGAGCGGGTGGACCATGTTTTTCTTCTTTATTACTTCCGATAATATTGTTCAGCTTGTGAAAGAGTTCATTCACATCAGTTTCTTTACCAGTTCCAACATTATAAATATCACATACATCATCATTTAATGCTAAGAGGTTTGCTTTAACAACATCACCTACATAAACATAATCTCTTGTTTGCTTTCCTGTTCCATTAATTACCGGCTGTTCATTTGTAAGTAGCTTCGTTGTAAAGATTGCAACTACTCCGGCTTCACCCTTTGAATTCTGTCTTGGTCCGTAAATATTTGCATATCTCAAAATCGTATAGTTAAAATCGTATTGAAATTTATAGAAGAAGAGATATTTCTCAACTGCCAGTTTTGAAATACCATAAGGTGAGCAGGGAGACATTGGATGATTTTCATCAGCCGGGAAATAATTTTGCTCCCCATAAACTGCACCGCCTGTTGATGCAAACATAAATTTCTTTACACCTGTTTTAATACTATGCTGAAGAAGATTTATAGTACCGATTATATTTGTATTAGCATCATAAGTTGGATCTGCAACTGATTTTCTTACATCCATCTGTGCAGCATGATGATTTACAACATCAAATTTTTCTTTTTCAAATAATTCAATAAGGCTTTTATCGCAAATATCTGCTTTAACAAACTTTGTTTTTGAATTTACATTTTTTTCAAATCCCATTGAAAGATTATCAACAACTGTAACCGAATGACCTTCATTAATAAAAGCATCAGCAATGTGTGAAGCAATAAAACCGGCTCCACCTGTAACAAGTATTTTCAAGGATTTCCTCTATAGAGTTTATTTTTAAGAATATATTCCTGAACTTTTTCCGGCACCAGGAAATTTATCGGTAAGTTATCTTGCGCACGTCTCCTTATAACAGAACCGCTTATTTGTATAAACGGAGATTTAACAAAAGCTGCAGCACGGTAAAATTTATTTTGTTGCCCTCTTGGTATGTTAAGCTTTCTTCTTAAAACTACCAGCTTAGCCATTTTAATTATTTCATCGGGCTGCCGCCAGGTATGAAATTTAAAAATATTATCATATCCTATTATAAGTTCAATGTGTTTATATCTCTCACTCAATTCTCGGAGCGTATCTACTGTATAGGAAACCATTTTCCTTTTAAGTTCAACATCTGAAAACTCGAAATAGGGGATTTTACTTATTGCTATTTGCAGCATATTAACCCTGTGGTCAACACCGGATATTTCAACATCCTGCTTGTGGGGTGAGATGTAGGTAGGAACAAAAATTATTCTGTCAAGCTCCCTCATTTCCTTTACAGCCTGTGCAGTAATAAGGTGTCCATTGTGGATAGGATCGAATGCTCCACCATAAATACCTACTTTTAACATTACAGTAATTCCTTATATTCTATAAAAAGATGAGTGAACTTTTCATGTATATTCTGACTGCAGTAGTTAAGACTTTCTTTTTTAGATAACTCCCTGTAAAGAATTTTAAAATCATTTATATCTTCGATGAATAAAGAATCATTTAATACATTCACAAAATAATCAAACCTGCAAACAAGATGGAGAAAATTATCAAACTTCAAACCGGTTGCTTCAACCTGGTGAAATAATTCCGGATTATAAATATTAAAGCCGATATAAGATACTTTACCATTTTGCGATTTACCAATTATAAACGATTCATCTTCTCTGTTAAGTAAATCGAGATATTTCCGAATATCTTTCTGAGAAATACTAATTGTATTAACAAATATAATGAGATTATTATTATATCTTCCAAAGTATTTTTCAGAGAGAACTTTTAGGATTAAGGATTTATCATTAAGGTTTGTAAATATTCTTTCTGAGGCCCGAAA
>JAUSIA010000476.1 GCA_030648225.1 Ignavibacteria bacterium
AACAATTAATTATTTAAAATCTAATAATCTTAAAATTGATTTTGCTGGTAAACTAAATGAATATGATCTTGTTTTTACCTGCAGTGATCTTGTTGTTCCTAAAAATATATTAAATAAAAAGGTAATCTTAGTTCAGGAAGGGATGACCGATCCGGAAAACTTTATCTATTATCTTGTTAAAGGATTGAATTTACCAAGATGGTTTGCCAGAACTTCAACAACGGGATTATCGGATTGCTATGATAAATTTTGTGTGGCATCAGAAGGATATAAGAGTTTATTCATAATAAAAGGTGTTAATTCAGAAAAAATAGTAGTTACTGGAATTCCTAACTTTGATAACAGCAAACAATATTTAGATAATAATTTTCCTTATAAGAATTTTGTTCTTGTTGCTACTTCGGATATGAGGGAAACTTACAAATATGAAAACAGGAAAACATTTATTAAGAAAGCAGTTAAGATTGCCAATGGACGGCAGCTTATTTTTAAGCTTCATCCTAATGAATTTGTTGAAAGAGCCACACAGGAAATAAATATGTACGCTCCCGGAGCGATTGTTTATTCTCAGGGTAAAGCCGAAGAGATGATAGCAAACTGTGATGTGTTGATTACACGATATTCCAGTGTTGTTTATGTAGGATTGGCTTTGGGAAAAGAAGTTTATTCAGAGTTTGATATTAATGAATTGAGAAGATTAATGCCTGTGCAGAACAGTGGAACGTCTTCATACAATATAGCCCGGGTTGCTGAAGAATTACTGGAAACAGAAAAAGCAAAAATGCTGATTCCTTTTAGTAAGAAACCTGCTTATGGTTTTAGCAGACTTCTGCAAAAAGTGAAGCAGAAAAGAAAATGGGCTAATGTTAAATCATAAAAGGTGGATTTAACAGATTGAAAAAGAAACAGAGAGAAAATAAAATAGTAACTGTTATACAGGCAAGAGCCGGATCAACAAGATTGCCAAATAAAATTTTTCTTCCTCTTGCAGGAGAGTCGCTTCTTTTCAGGATATATGAAAGAATTAAGCTTTCTGGTGCTACTGGAACAGTTTTTATTGCAATTCCAAATGAACCTTCAGATGATCCGGTTGAACAATTTTGTATTGAGAAAAAAATCCCTGTATTCAGAGGAGATACATTTGATCTGCTTGACAGGCATTATAAAGCTGCATTAAAATTTAATGCTGATGCAATAGTCAAAATTCCATCTGATTGTCCATTGATTGATCCAAATGTAATTACAAAAGTTATTAGTTATTATTTAGATCATATTGAAAATTTTGATTATGTAAGTAATCTTCATCCTGCAACTTACCCGGATGGAAATGATGTTGAAATAATGTCTTTGCAAGCTCTGAAAAAAGCATGGGAAAATGCCAAAAAACCTTTTGAACGTGTACATACTACTCCCTATTTCTGGGAAAACCAAAATCAGTTCAGAATTGGAAATGTGAAATGGGAAATAGGGTTTGATTATTCTATGACTCACAGATGGACGATTGATTATTATGAAGATTATCTTTTTATAAAAGCAATTTATGATGTATTATATAATCAGAATCCAGCTTTTGGAATTGATGATATTTTAAAATTAGTTTCTCAAAAACCTGAATTAATGAAAATTAATGAAATGTATGCAGGAGTTAATTGGTATCGAAATCATCTTAATGAATTAAAAACAATTTTCGCTGAACAAACAAAAGTAAGTTCAAGTGTAAGCTCAAGTTCAAGTCTTTGAACTTTTAACTTCTTGAACTTACACATGAACTTGAACTAAAATTTATTTTTAGTTTTATTTAGATAAACACATGAATAAAAAAAATAAACTCGAAATTTAAAAAATATCTTATAAAGTTAGAGAGCACATAATAAGAATGTCCACAGATGGTGGATGTTTTACCGGAGCTTCTCTTTCCTGCACAGACTTAATTGTTTACCTTTATTCAAATTTCTTAAATGTAAACAAAGATAATCTTCAGAATCCAAACCGGGATTATTTGTTTTTATCAAAGGGACACGATGTTCCGGCACTTTACGGAACTTTTGCAGAGCTTGGGATAGTCGAAAGGGAAAGATTAAAGAATCACTTGAAAACAAACGATCATATATACTGGCATCCGAATACAAATATTCCTGGAATCGAATATCACTCCGGCTCACTCGGTCATTTGCTATCTGTTGCAATGGGTGTTTCAATGGATTGTAAATTAAAAAAGCAGTCAAATAAAATTGTTGTAATACTTGGTGATGGCGAGCTTAATGAAGGAAGCATCTGGGAAGGATTACTTGTTGCTTCAGCACTGAAACTGAATAACCTTATTGCAGTTGTTGATAGAAATGAATTCCAGGCTAATATAAGAACCGAAGAATTAATTCCTCTTGAACCTTTAACAAATAAGTTTGAATCATTTGGCTGGCAAACTTATAAATGTAACGGACACGATTTTTCCGATCTTGAAAAAACATTTGACTCTCTCCCCTCTCAACCTGAAAAACCTTTAGCAGTTATTGCCTCAACTGTAAGAGGAAAAGGGCTGCCAAGCATTGAAGCAAGAGCAGACAGATGGTTCTGCAATTTTACTCATGACGAAGTTGAACAACTTTTACATGAACTTTACAGTAAAGAAAAAACAGATCTTAAATCAGAAACTTTAATAGTACGGTAATGAATTACGAGCAAAAACTTTTAGAGCTTATTAAAAAAGATGATCGCATTATTGTTATGACAGCAGAGAATCGTGCAGCGATAAGAAATTTACCTTCCAAAGTTCAGGATAGATTTATTGATATTGGAATAGCTGAGCAAACAATGGTTGGTATGGCTGCAGGATTAGCTTTAAGAGGGAGAATTCCGATTATTCATGCTTTAGCAACATTTCTTACAATGCGTGCCTTCGAATTTATAAGAACTGATGTTGGAATAGGAAAACTCCCGGTTAAACTTGTCGGCGCAGTTCCGGGATTTCTTTCAGAGGGAAACGGACCAACTCATCAGGCAATTGAAGATACCTCAATTATGAGAGGAATTCCGGGAATGAATATCTTTTGCCCTTCTGATGAAGTTGATTTATTAAATGGGTTAGAGAAAGTTATTGAAAGCCCGAATCCATTTTATATTCGGTACAACAATATGCATTCATCTGTTGAGCATGAACAGGAATTTGAAATTGGAAAAGCAGAAATTGTATTTGAAGGAAGAGATGTCATTATTCTAACATATGGTATCTTATTAAAACAAGCAGTGGAAGCTGCGGAAATTTTAAAGCTTGAAGGAAAATCTGTTGGAGTTATAAATCTTAGAACTCTTAAACCGATTGATAGAGAATTATTAATAAAAACCTGCAAAGATTCATTTCTTGTTGTAACGCTTGAAGATCATTTTATTACAGGAGGTTTGTTTTCAATCTTAAGTGAAATCCTGGTTGAAGAAGAAATCATCTGCAAAGTATTGCCTATTGCACTAAACAATAAATGGTTTATACCAACTCTTCTCCCTGATGTTCTTGAATATGAAGGATTCACAGGAGAATCTATTTCAGAAAAAATAAACCTGGTACTTGATAAAGCAAATTACCA
>JAUSIA010000490.1 GCA_030648225.1 Ignavibacteria bacterium
GTTCGGCATATTGAATAATGTAAGATTCTAATCTTTTGAGATATTCCAATGCTTCCTCTTTATTCCATTTTGCATTGGCATCAATTCTAAGCTTTATACTTTCCCCAACAGTTTCTCTGATTTTCTTTATTGTTTTAAAATCTTCTTCAAAATTATTTCTGCCAACTTTTACTTTAATTGTTTTAAATCCTTTTTGTATAAGATCAGATGCTGTTTCTCTAACCTTTTCTAATGACATAAACCCAATTACACCATTTACTAAAATAGAGTCAGGGAAATTTCTTTTCAGCAAAAATGGGATAGTAGTTTTTCTTTCATTGCAAATTAGATTAAGAATTGCTAGTTCCAGCCCGCACCTCAATGAAGGAAGTGAATTAAAATCATTTAAATTTTCTTCTAAACTTTCCTCAGGTCTCTCAACATTAATCTTTATACTCAGATTAAAATTTTCAAGAGTTTTTTCATCTTCCTCATAAGTCTCGGAACCAAAATCAGGAAGGGGAGCGGCTTCACCAATTCCAAAAGCACCTGTTTGGCTCTTTAATTTCAGTATGAAACCTTTCCTTTCTGTTATTGTTGTTCTTGATGTCTGGAATGGTTTTTTTAGTTTTAATGAGTAAGGTGTGTAGGTTAATTCAAGCTTGTTCATAAAATAAGACCGGCTGAAAATAAAATCCCGTATAAAGCGGAGAGTTTAGCGGTAAGCTCAAGAGTTTTATTTAATTGAATTCCATCAAGTGTGAAAAGCATTTTTATAATGTTATATGCAACAGGTAAGGTAAAATAAGGCAGGAATATCCATATCTTGAAATCAAAAAAAAGAAACAATACTAATGGTGTTAGAAAAGAAACAGCAATTAAAAATATAAATTGGTATTGTGTGAAAGTTTTCCCAAGCTTAACTGCGAGTGTATTTTTCCCTGCTAGCTTGTCTTCTTCGATGTCGCGGTAATTATTGACCACAAGAATATTTGTTATTAAAGCTCCCACAGGAATTGAAGACAGAAAAGCGGGTAATGATAATTCATTTGTATGAAGATAAAATGTTCCGAGAGTTCCTATTAAACCAAAGAACATAAAAACAAGAATATCACCCAGACCTTTATATGCTAAAGGATATGGGCCGGCAGTGTATGCGAGTCCTGCTATAATTGAGAGAATACCGATAACCAGAATTATAATTCCACCAACATAAACAAGATAAAGCCCAAGAATAAAAGCTGAAATGAAAGTTATAAAAATTCCTGCTTTCATCTCTTTAACAGTAATTAGTCCGCTTGCCAAAACTCTTACTGGTCCTTTGCGATATTTTGTGTCAGCACCTCTGAGATAATCATAAAGATCATTTGTAAAATTTGTTCCAACCTGGATAAGAAGAGAACAAATCAATGCAACAAATGAAATAAGTAGATTGAATTCACCAATGTTCACTGCTAAGGAAGTTCCGACCATTACAGGCACAACAGAAGCAAGAAGAGTTTTAGGACGGCTGGCTAATACCCAGCTTTGTAATTTTGAATAAGAAATTAAATCATCTTTCATTTTTAATTTTAGGAATTATCTGTTTCCTGAGAATATTTTGAAAGTTTTGATTTTAATAATTTTGATTTTTTACGGTAATACTTCTTCTGTTCTTCTATTGAAGTATTCTTTAACTCCTTAAATTGTTTATCGCGGATAGTCCGCACTAGTTCTACCGCATTAATTTTATTCTTTTCCATAAAAAGTTATCTCTCTTGGTGAATAAATCTCTAATTGTGAATAACCCTGCTCAATATTTACAGAGTTGAATAATCTGATTTTATCAAATCTCACAATATGTTTGAAATTCCAACTGACAAGTATATCTATTTTATTTACAGTTGCCAGAGCAATATGTAGCATATCACGATAAAATTTTTCTTTTAAGATTTTCCTGCTGCTATATACATCAGCAAGTAAAATAACTTCATCTGTTGTCTCTATGATTTCTGCATCACAATCTAAAAACTCGTGATATTTTTGGACAATTATATTAGGAGCATCAGCAACTTCAGCTTCAACTATATCAGATACAACAGGAATAAATAAATTATTTTTAAAATCTTTTAATAAACCGTTAGACCACATTTCAAATTCATTATCAAAGCATCCGCCAATTACAGACGTATCAATATAAATTCTTTGTTTTTTCATTTTTTATATTTAAGGCAGCTTAGGAAATTTTTTAAAATCTGGTTTACGTTTTTCCAAATAAGCTTTCTTACCTTCCTGGGCTTCTTCACTCATATAATATAAAAGAGTTGCATTGCCAGCGAGTTCCTGTATTCCAGCCTGCCCATCAAGTTCAGCATTGAAAGCAGATTTAAGAACACGGATTGCCATCGGGCTATGCTGTAAAATTTGTTTTGCCCACTCTACTCCTTCTTCTTCTAGCTTTTCAACAGGAACAACTTTATTTACCAAACCCATTTCCAAAGCTTCCTTTGCATTGTATTGTTTGCATAGGTACCAGATCTCGCGTGCTTTCTTTTGTCCTACAATTCTTGCAAGATAGCTTGCACCAAAACCGCCATCAAAGCTGCCGACTTTAGGACCAGTCTGCCCGAATATTGCGTTATCTGCTGCGATAGTAAGATCGCATACAACGTGAAGAACTTGTCCGCCTCCGATTGCATATCCAGCAACAAGAGCAATAACAGGTTTAGGAATGCTTCTTATTAATTTTTGAAGATCGAGAACGTTTAAACTCTGCGCTCCATCTTTTGCTTTATATCCTTTATCTCCTCTTATTCTCTGATCACCGCCTGAACAGAAAGCATACTTACCATCTTTAGCAGGTCCATAGCCTGTTAAAAGTATAACTCCAATTTCCTGATCTTCACGTGCATCAGAAAAAGCATTGTACATTTCATTCACAGTTTCAGGGCGGAAAGCATTTCTTACCTCAGGTCTGTTTATGGTAATCTTAGCAATCCCATCCATCTTTTCATAGATGATGTCGGTGTATCCGCCTGAGGCGGATTTTACCTTTTTCCAGTTATAATTCATTCTTGTAAGTCTCCGGCTTAGAATTTCTTGATTTTATTGAAGTAAAAATATGTAAAAATGAGCAAAGATTTAATTCCCTCAGATTTTAATGAAGTAAAAATATTTCAGCCTGAGGCTTGAGCCTCTGGCTCAGAAAAATGAGGAAAGATAGGAATTGTGTTAGATTGTTTATGTTGAATTGATTATTTAAGTTTGAGAAAAATTGAGAGTGGCTCGCAGGCTCAGGACATTTAATAACAATTATTTTATAAATAATATTGGCTCAATGAAAAATCTTTCAAAATATAATTCTGAAAAACTGGCAAATTACTGCAGGGAAAACAAGATAAGCAAACTAGCAGTTTTCGGATCTTATGCAAAAAATTCTTATACCGGGGAAAGTGATTTTGATCTGCTTATTGAGTTTGAAGAGGGAAAAAAGCCAGGATATCTTACAATTGCACGTATCCAAAGAGAACTTTCAAAATTATTTGGTAAAAATGTTGATCTCCGCACACCTGAAGAGATAAGCAAATATTTCCGCGAGGATATAGTTAAAGAAGCTGTTATTCAATATGCTGCACAGTGACAGGACAAGAATTCAGCATATGATTGACGCTGCTAAAGAAGCTGTTTCTTTTGCTGTAGGAAAAACAAGAAGCGATCTTGATAATGATAGGATGCTGGTTCTTTCTGTTATTAAGGAGATTGAAATAATTGGTGAGGCTGCTTCCAAAATATCTAAAGAAATGTTTGAAGAATATCCCGATATACCCTGGACGGATATAGTAGGAATGAGAAATCATTTAGTGCACGGATATTTTGAAGTTGATCTTGATTTGGTCTGGAATACATTACAAGAAGATTTACCGCTGCTTATTAATTTATTGAGTGAATTGATTAAAAGATAGAGTTCTACTTACATTTCTAACTTCAGTTCTGTTTATAGTAATCTTGGCAATTCCATCCATCTTTTCATAGATGATGTCGGTGTATCCGCCTGAGGCGGATTACTTTTTCCAAATATAATTCGTTAAAATTACATGTTAATAGCGAAGTAAAAATGGGGAAAAGTTGAATGACGTAAGATTGTTTAATTTAGAACGATTATTTAAGTTTGTAAGAAATTTAGGGTTAAAATTTTTTAATGTTCGAATTAAATCTTATCTCCCTTAAAAAGTCCATCAACAAAGCTTATCTGAAGATTAAGCCTATAAGAGAGGATTTCCAAAACTTTAAGAATGAGCTTCAAAAGTTTTTCTCACTTATAAACGATAAAGAATCTGAAGAGCACAATAAAAACTTTGTACGCGATTTTCTTATAAACACTTTTTATTCTGAAAAGTCTGTAAACACCAAAGGAAGAACAGACCTTGCAATCCATCTGGATAAAACAGGCGGAAGTTTTGTTGGTGTAATTATAGAAGCTAAAAGTTCTGTTAATAAATCCGATATGATCTCGGAAGATAATCTCAACTGTAAAGCTATGCACGAGGTTATTCTTTATTACCTGAGAGAGAGAATAGAGCATAAGAACGATGAAATAAAAAATATTATAATCACCAATGCTTATAAATGGTTTATCTTCAAAGCTGACCAGTTTGAAAAGTATTTTTATAAAAGCCGGCTTAGAGATGAATATGAAAAGTGGCGTGATGACAAAAAAGTAAGCAGTCTTAATGAGCATTTTTATAATGAGATTGTTAAAAAGTTTTTGGATGAAACCGATGCTGAAATTGAAGCCGTATCTTTTGATTTAAGAGATTTCGAAAAATATTTTGATAAAGAGAATGAAAAGGAACTCATTCCCCTCTTCAAAAAATTCTCTCCGCCTGAGCTTCTCAAAGAACCTTTTGCAAATGACAGCAATACTTTAAACAAACAATTTTATTCAGAACTGCTTCATATTATCGGGCTGGAAGAATATAAAGAGAAGAGCAAAAAGAAGATTGACAGAAAGAGAGAAAACAGGGATAACGGTTCGCTGATTGAGAATACGATAAGAATACTTAAAACCAAGGATGTATTAAAGAATTTTGATGATAAATCTGTTTATGGTGTAAATGAAGAAGATCAATTATACAATATTGCTCTCGAGCTGAATATCATCTGGATAAACAGAATTCTATTTC
>JAUSIA010000250.1 GCA_030648225.1 Ignavibacteria bacterium
GATAAAGCAGTTGAGTTTATAAAGAAAGGAAAAAGCAGAAACATACCTGTTGTAGTTTACAGTTCAGATGCAACAGACTTTCCCCATCACTATTTATCTGCCGGATGTGATGCAATTATCTATGGTGAAGGAGAGGAAACATTAAAAGAAGTTGTTGCTTCTTTCAACCGCAATTCTTTTGAAACCGATAAATTTAAAATCAATGGATTGAAATTTTTATTTAATGGTTCTATCTATATGACAGCTAAAAGAAAATTACTGGAAGATTTGAACAGCCTGTCCGATCCTGATTATTCATTTATTAATATGAATGAATACAGGAATGAATGGATAAATAATCACAGCCACTTTGCAACTAATATTTCCACTACAAGAGGATGTCCTTTCAGATGCAACTGGTGTGCAAAACCTCTGTATGGACAAACTTACAACTCGATCTCGCCTGAAAGAGTTGTCAATCAAATTAAAAATTTGGTAGAAAATTATTCTGTCAATCATTTATGGATTACAGATGACATTTTTGGTTTGAAGCCAGGCTGGATAAAAGAATTTGCAGATGAATTAAAAAAACATAATATCAGAATTGAATACAAATGTCTCACCCGCCCCGATCTTCTTTTAAGAGGAGATACAATAAATGATTTGAAAGAATCAGGATGCAAAGATATCTGGATCGGTGCTGAATCGGGAAGCCAGAAAATTCTTGATGCGATGGATAAAGGAACAACTGTTGAACAGATTTATGAAGCTTCAAAGAGAGTAAAAGAAGCGGAAATGAATATTTCATTTTTTATTCAGTTCGGCTACACCGGAGAAAACAGAGAAGATATTAATCTTACAAGAAAGATAATCAGAGACTGCATGCCTTCCGATATTGGGATCTCGGTTTCTTATCCTTTGCCCGGGACATTATTCTATGAAAGAGTTAAAAATGAATTGCGTGACAAAACAAGCTGGGAAGATTCTGATGATCTTGACCCGATGCTGAGAGGTGTTTATGAAAGAAATTTTTATAAAATACTTCATCGTTTTGTGCATGCCGAATACAGGATTTTCAAAATAATAAGAAGCAGAAACTGGAAAAAGCTTCACTACTTCTTTTTCTATCTTATTAAAATGATCTTCTTAAGATTAAAGATGAGCAGGTTTCTTAAAGAGGAAAAACTAAGCATCAGTAATTCAATCTGAATAGTATGAATCTTACAGACTTAGAAAAAATAAATACCGGCTTTGGAAACATGGCTGATGAATATGATTCAATGCAGGATACAAATATTCCTGTTAAAAAAATGCGGAAGAAATTTTATAAGACCGTTGAATCTTTTGTTAAGCCGCCTGCCAGTCTTCTTGAACTTAACTGCGGAACCGGGATAGATGCTTTTTATTTTGCTAATGCAGGATACAATGTAACAGCCACAGATATTTCCGATAAAATGCTGATGAATGCCAGAAGCAAAGGCACACTTAAAAATCTTTCATTTGAAAAATTAAATTTGACTGAGCTAAATAAAGCAGCAGGTAAATATGATCTGGTAATCTCGAATCTTGGCGGGCTTAATTGCCTTAATGATCTCTCAAAACTAAGCAGGAATGTTTCTGAATTATTAAATCCAAAAGGTTTTTTTATTGTTTCTGTTATGCCGCAGTTTTGCCTGTGGGAGTTTGCATTAATATTCAAAGGTGAGTTTAAAAGAGCTTTAAGAAGATTAAAAAGAGATGGTGTTATTGCCAATATGGGAGGAGAAAAAATTTTTGTAAGGTATTATTCTCCCAAAAAATTTTATAATTATTTTAAGAATAATTTTCATCTGAGGAAGACAACAGGATTATGTATATTTGCCCCGCCTCAGCCTGCTTCTCACTGGTATCAAAAGCATCCTTCAATAACAAAGTTCCTGGATTCTATTGATGATAAAATTGAATCTTTTTTCTTCTCATCTTTCATCGGTGATTACTATATAGCCGTTTTACAAAAAGTGTAATAGTCTCTTTGTTCACAAATCTTGCGTAAAATGGAAAAGAAATATAGAACTAGATTGTTAAAAACATAGAACTCCTCCGGAGTTCAAATTTGTGTTTTTATTTTTTTCCTACAAACATAAAACTCCTAACGGAGTTAAGCCTGTCTTATGTCAGGCAGACATAAAAAATGTCGTCAACTCCATATAGGAGTTGAATGTTTGTAGAAGAAGGAGAGGAAAAAAATCCAGTACTCCGTTAGGAGTACAATGTAAACAACAGGCAATGCTCTTTGGTTCCGGCCTCATTCAGAATATAGTTTATGAAAAAGATTCTTATACTTTTTTTAATTCTTACCGGGCTACTTCTTTTTATTTTTCTTTTCAAATCAGAAATCTACAGGATAGCAGCTAAGGCAGAGTTAAAAGATGAACAAAAGAATGAATTGTACAATCTTGCACTGCAGGCTAAAACTAATGGGGACCTGCCAATCTCTTCTCTCCTTTTGAACAATAACGAAATTATCGGAGAAGGATATAATACTGTTGTAAGAGATTCTGATATTTGCGGACATGCAGAGATTAACGCATTAAAAGATGCAATAAAGA
>JAUSIA010000001.1 GCA_030648225.1 Ignavibacteria bacterium
TCCCGGGTTTATAAAGGAGGAATATCTCCCGACAATTTTTAATCCTTTAACTTTAACAATTCCGATTTCAATGACTCCGTTGTAGCGAGGTGTTAGTCCGGTGGTTTCAACATCAAGAACAGAAAATTCTGCTTCATCAAAAGGAATGTTTGAAAGGTCATCTGAAATCATATTATAAATCTAAATCCAAAAAAAATTACAATCAAAGTTCGCCATAAATAAATGATTTACCTGGTTTTTAATTTTACTCCTTTTTTAGATATATTATCGAAGTCAGTATGGATAATTTAAATCTACTTTTTATCGGTGCTATTATTCGGTAATCAAATAGTTATTCTAAAATTTAAGGAGATAAAAAATGTTAAAGGAATACACCGCAGTTATTAAACAGGATGGTGAATGGTGGATTGGATGGATTGAGGAAATACCAGGGGTAAATTGCCAGGAACATACTCATGATGAATTGATTGAAAGCCTTAGAGTTACACTTCAGGAAGCAATTGAATTTAATAGGAAAGATGCAATCGCAGCAGCAGGGAGGAGTTTCAAGGAAATTACAATTTCAGTATGAAGCGCAAGGAATTACTTAAATACTTGCACTCGAAAGGTTGTGAAGAGTTGCGTGAAGGGGGAAAACATTCCTGGTGGCACAATCCAAAATTGAATAAAAGATCTGCGATACCCAGACACACCGAAATTAATGACATTCTTGCAAAAAAGATTTGTAAAGATCTCGGAGTTGAATCAATTAAATAATTAACTGTATTTACCTTTTTTAGATATATTATCAAAGTCAGTATGGATAATTTAAATCTACTTTTTGTCGGCGATATTATTGGTAAGCCCGGAATGGACATGGTTCAAACCTGGCTGCCTGGATTAGTTCAAAAATATAAAGCCGATTTTGTTATTGCCAACGGGGAAAATGCCTCTGATGGGAAAGGTATTACAAGTAAAGAAGGAAAAATTCTTTTTGAACTTGGAGTGCATGTAATTACAGGCGGGAATCATACCTGGGATAAACACCAATCACAGGATTACCTTAGGGAAGAACCAAGAGCGTTAAGGCCTTTAAATTATCCAAAGGGGACTTATGGAAACGGCTATCATATTGCTGCTATAAAAAAAGGAAAAGTGGCTGTTGTAAACCTCCAGGGAAGAACTTTTATGGCAACAATTGATTGCCCCTTCAGAACTGCCGACTGGATACTTTCAAAATTAAAAGATGAAGCAAAAATTATTATTGTAGATTTTCACGCGGAAGCTTCTGCTGAGAAGCTTGCTCTTGCAAATTATCTTGATGGAAGAATTACTGCTTTCATAGGAACTCACACTCATGTTCAGACTGCAGATGAAAGAATTTTTCCTCAGGGAATGGGATACATTACAGATGTAGGAATGAGCGGTCCTTATGAATCTGTTATCGGAATGAAAACTCAAGCTGCAATAAACAGGTTTTTATATCAGACTCCTCAAAAGTATGAAACTGCACAGAACGATGTTCATCTTTGTGCGATATTTTTGAAAATTGATGCTGCTTCAGGAAAGACCAAAGAGATTGAGAGAATTATCTTTCCGACTTTTACCACAAAAACCAATGAGTAAAATGATAAACTTTCCTATGCCGAGGATTGATACCGATCCTGAATTACACAAATTACTTCTTAAATATTGCAAATTTAAACCGGGAGATATTTGGGAAGATCCTCTTGGAAAACATAAGATAGGATGTCTGGATGCTACAGATGAAAAAGCAGTTTCATCTTTACTTAACGGAAAGAAATCTTCGCTTGCTGCACTCGATCCTCCCTATAACTTTGTTGCTTTCGATGAAAGAGATCTTAAGAATTTTATTGAATGGAGCAGTCAATGGATAATGAATACATATAATTTGTTGCTTCCGGATGCTTCACTATATGTTTGGTTAGGAGCCGATCAGAATAATCATTTTCAGCCATTGCCCGATTTTATTTTAATGATGAAAGAAAGTGGATTTAATTCGCGAAGCTTCATAACGATGAGAAATCAAAGAGGTTATGGGACTCAAAAAAACTGGATGGCAGTTAGACAGGAACTTCTCTTTTATACAAAAGGAAATCCTTTTTTCGATATTAATTCAGAATATACAGACATACCAAAAATTCTCAGAGGATATTATAAAAAAGTAAATGGAAGAGTGACTGAAAATCTTGAAAGAGGAAAGTCTGAATTTATAAGAGCAGGAAATGTTTGGGTAGATATTCAGCAGGTATTCTATAGAATGGAAGAAAATGTAAACGGATGTTATGCACAGAAACCGTTAAAAGCTATTATAAGAATTATTCAGGCGAGCAGCAAAGCAAATGATACTGTCCTTGATTTCTTTTCACATTCCGGAACAACGATTATTGCATCTGAAATTACAGGAAGAAATTGCTGCACATGCGATATTGATCCTGTTTATTGTGAAATAACAAAAAGACGTTTGGAAAATTTCAGGAAGACTGGAAAAACAGGCTGGCAGAATTCTAATCCCTTTGCAGAAGAAATAATAAAGGATAAAGAATTGCAAAATTATTTGAAGAGTGAATATCAAATCAGTAAACCTAAAAATGATGCATATAATCTAAATAGTGTCACTCTGAGCAAAGCGAAGAGTCTCCGAAAAGATTCTTCATTTCGTTCAGAATGACATTATTAAAATAAATAAGAAATTAAAATGATTTTAATAGACGGTAAAAAAATAGCGGCAGATATAAGAAGTGAATTAAAAAATGAAATTGATAAACTAAAACAGGAAGGGAAAAAAGTTCCCGGACTTGTAACTATACTTGTAGGAAACAATCCTGCTTCTGAGATTTATGTTTCGAGTAAAGGAAAAGCCTGTGAAGAAATTGGAATGCTAACAAAAAGTGAAAAGCATTCTGAAACAATTTCCGAAAAGGAACTTCTTGATTTGGTTGAATCTTACAACAACAATCCTGATTATAATGGAATTTTAGTCCAGCTTCCTTTGCCAAAACATATTGATGAAGATAAAGTCATTGAAGCTATCTCTCCCAAAAAAGATGTTGATGGTTTTCATCCTGTGAGTATTGGTAATCTTGTAATAGGAAAAGATACATTTGCATCCTGTACGCCTGCAGGAATCCAGGAATTGCTGATAAGATATGGAATTGAAACAGAAGGCAAACATGTTGTTGTTCTTGGAAGAAGTAACATTGTTGGCAAACCGATCGCAAACATTATGCTTCAGAAAAAGAAATTTGCTAACTCTGTTGTAACGATTTGTCATTCAGGAACTAAAGATGTTTCTTATTTTACAAAGCAGGCAGATATTTTAATTGCAGCAATCGGCAGAGCAAATTTTGTTAAAGAGGATATGGTGAAGGATGGAGTTGTTGTAGTTGATGTTGGAATAAACAGGTTGGAAGATAAATCAAAAACAAAAGGTTACAGGATTTGCGGTGATGTTGATTTTGAAAATGTTTCAAAGAAAGCTTCATATATTACTCCTGTTCCCGGTGGTGTTGGCCCAATGACAATTGCAATGCTTCTTAAGAATACATACAAAGCATATTTAATGTATGGAGAATCAAGAGTAATATAAGAGGATAATTTTTCGTTTGAGGTCGCAAATTGCGACCTCAAACGAAAAGAAAAACAAAAAAGAAGAATGGACTACTTTGAGGTACCATTTTAGAACCTCAAAAAAAATGGAAGGGTAGTAATTTTAGTTAAGGATTTTATATGTCATCCCTAAAGGGATTTTATTTATTTTTTTTCATTTTATTCTATAAATATGTCATCCCTCCGGGATTATGAATTGCAAATCCCTTTAGGGATGAAATATTTATAGCAAAGAGTAAACCCAATGGATAAAAAATCCCTTTAGGGATGACATATTAGGTTTGCGCACCTTATAGGATAACAAGAAAAAAGATTTGTAAACTTGAAATCACAAATTGAGATTTCAAGTTGAGAGGGAGAAACCAAAAAGAAAAATAGGCTTTACAATTGAGGAATGAAATGAATTATCAAATAACTAATAATGATGTTTCTCAGGAATTTCTTGAAAAAACCTTGCGTGATTTTTATTGTCGCGAAGAATCCTGTAAAGGCTGGGAAACAAATGTTGTAACGCAGCCAAAGACAGTTAAAAATATTATGGGAGTTGGTGCATCAAGAATTGCAGCAGGACTGGGAATCGGTGAAGTCTTACCTGATAAAAATCTTGCCGCTAAAATAGATCATACATTATTAAAACCGGATGCTACTCCTGACGAAATAAGAAAACTTTGTGATGAAGCAGCGAAATTTAAATTTGCATCTGTTTGCATTAATCCGGGTTATGTTTCTTTATGCAGTAATTTATTAAAGGGAACAGGTGTTAAGGTTTGTTCAGTTATCGGATTTCCCCTTGGTTCAACCACAACAGAAGTTAAAAGATTTGAAGCAGAGCAGGCAATTCAAAATGGTGCTGATGAAATAGATATGGTAATGAATGTGGGTCAGCATAAGCAGGGAAATTATGAATATGTTTTTAATGATATAAACCAGGTTGTGCTTACTGCTAAAAAGAATATGGTAATCTGTAAAGTCATTCTTGAAACTGCTTTACTTACTGATGAAGAGAAAATAAAAGCGTGTGCAATATGTAAAAAAGCCGGTGCTGATTTTGTTAAAACATCTACAGGATTTAGCAAAGGGGGTGCAACTGTTGGAGATATTGCTTTGATGAAATATGTTGTCGGAAGTTCAATCGGAGTTAAAGCTTCAGGCGGTATCCGGTCTAAAGAAGATGCACAGGCTATGATTGCAAGCGGTGCAGACAGGATTGGTGCAAGCGCAAGTGTGAAGATTGTATCGGGAGAAAAGGGAACAACTTCATATTAAGAATCTCTGTGCCTCCGTGGTAAAATTTCAACCACAGAGACACAGAGACACAAAGACACAGAGAAATATTTAGTATAGGATGAAATGATTTTAGACATAATAATCCAAAAAACAGATGACGGTTTTACCGCAGAAATTCCATCATTAAAAGGCTGCGAATGCTGGGCACACGATGAGAATACTGTATTTAAAAAAATTATTGATCTTGCCGCTTATTATCTAAAGATTAATACAAATGAGAAATTTAAAATTGATAAAGCAAGGGGAACAAAAAATAAATCCATTTACAAATTAATTTTTAATAAACA
>JAUSIA010000005.1 GCA_030648225.1 Ignavibacteria bacterium
ACATCAGGGTGGGAAGATTTGAACCGGGAATTACCGATGGGTATACAAGCACTCAACGTTTAACATCCGATTACCAGGCAACAATTGATTATGATCCTACCGGAAGCTGGAAACCGAGAGACCCGCAATCAGGAATTGAGCTAAATGGTATTTTGAATCATAGTGTTTATTATGCAGCAGGAATTGTGAACGGAGAAAGCAGAACTATTGCTGATCCCGGTGATCAAAAAGATTTTTATGGAAGATTAGCATACCTTATTGGAGGAGAAGGGTTTGCCGGGAAAGATATTAAATATGGTGATGGGAAAAACCCGGTCTCAGAAAATTCCTTTATGGTTGGGGCATATGCGTACAGAGGAAGCAAGAATAAAATTCCCTTTGATAATGGGACGACTTATGACAACATTTTCAATAGATTTGGTTTTGATGTAAATCTTCATCTTACAAACTTCGATCTGCTGGGAGGTTTGATTACAGGTGAAGATGATAATCCTGATAATGATTTAAGAGAATTAAAAAGCCTGGCATATTTTGGAGAAGTAAATTATAATTTTTACCCATGGTTAATTGGTGTACTACGGGTTGAGAAAGCTAAATCATGGAAAAGCAATGAGGATAGAGATAACTTTTTTGAAATCATACCAAATATAACAATCCTGTACCGTGCAAATGTCCGCTTCTCAATTGAAGGTTTTATTAGAGTTAATGGCGATAGAACAGTAAATGGAAATATTGTTAAAGCCCAGAATGATAACCCGTTTCAAACACTTATGTTAAATACAATGTTAGCGTTTTGACTTCTCTTCAAGTGGCTGCTTCAAAGAAAATAATTGTCAGTCTGAGCCTGTCGAAGACTGACATTTCTTAACTAAATCACATCCCGATTTTAATCGGGACTCAGTGTGACAGTAAATTTTAATTTTGATACAGCCTCTTTCAGAATGCGATTAAAAAACAGAAGACAGATGAATAAAATATGAAAAAGTATAAACTTGTTATTTTTTTAATTCTCCTAATAACAGCAGCTCAAAACTTTGCAGGAGATTTAAAAGGGAAAATAAAATCCGGATCAAGAGGATTAAATTATGTTGTGGTTTATTTGGAACCGGTAAAGAAAATTACTTTCTCTCCTCCTTCAGAGCCTGCGGTAATGGACCAGGTAAATCTCAGTTTTGTTCCGCATATTCTTCCTGTTCTTGTTGGAACAAAAATGATATTTCCAAACAGCGATAGGATCCGCCATAGTGTTTTTTCTCTTAACAAAACAAAGAAATTTGATTTTGGCACCTATCCTCCAGGCACTGAAAAATCCATAATATGCGATCAGCCCGGAGTTATATCCATTCTTTGCTACATCCATCATGATATGTCTGCTTACATTGTTGTTCTTGAAACTCCATATTTCTCATTAACAAATGAAGAAGGAGAATTTTCAATTTCAGATGTTCCATCAGGTAATTACAAGCTCTCCTTCTGGCACGAAGATGAGCAGATTAAAAGTGAAGAGATTTTTATTCCGGATAAAGGAATCGTAAATAAAAATTTTAATGTTAATGAATAAATAAAATGGTAATCAAAATATATTCAGATATCAATAATCCTTTTTAAAAGTTATTTGAAAATTTAATTGCCACGACTTTTAAGTCGTGGAATTTTTAGAAACCTAAAAGTAAATAGGCTTTAGCCCAAAATTAATAATATAAATTATGGTTATCCAAAGGATTCCTTCGGAAAAGTCATATTGTTTTTTTTTATTATTATTATCCCACGAGCTAAAGCTCGTGGCTATTAATGATTTCACTTTATGCATTTTAACATTTTTTGATTTATGAATAATAAATAATGAAGAGTTTTTTACACAAAATAACACCCCGGCTCGGTATCCAGGGGAAGCTGACTCTGATCTTCATTCTTCTCTCTACAATTCCTCTTATTCTTGTCAGCATATTTACTGTTAAGCAGCAGATTGATTTCAAGCAGGATGAAAATCTCCGTGAAATGGAGAGTGATATTAAAGGACTTAAAGAGAGAACCTCTCTCTTCTTAACAAGAGTTGAAAGTGAAATAAACCTTGTAATGAAATCAACCGAGCTTAAAAAATTAACAGGCAATTTAATGAATGATACCGGTATTGATGACCAGCTTCAGGAGAATGCTGAAAAAGAATTTCTAAACATTGTAACCGATAATGACTTTTATATAAAAATTGATCTTCTTAATAAAAAAGGACGGGAGATACTATCTGTTATTAATGATGAGCAAACTCCTTACGCTGTTAAGAAGAGTGATTTATCAAGAACAACAAAAAATTATTATGTGCAGATGGTAAGAGATTTAAAACCGGGAGAGATCGAACTTTCACCTTCCGAAATAAGAGTTCCCGACTCAGATGCCTTCGCTCCTGTAATAGATTTTATTTTACCATTTTATGATGAAAGCGAAAAAGTAACAGCTATTGTAACTGTTAAGATCCGTGCTGAAAAACTTTTTGAACTGCTTGTTCCCTCTTACGGTAATTCTCCAAAGAAAATATTTATTGTAAACGGAGAGGGCTATTACATTTTTAATTCAGAAAGAAAAGATAACTGGAGCTCACTTTTTACAGACAGGTATGATGAAAACATATTTAAGGACTATTCTGAAGAAATAGCTTTAAAAATTTTTGAAGGTAAAGAGAAAACAACTATTTCTCACAAAGAAAGGATCATTCAATCTTCGCCAATTTTCTCCGGAAGCAAGGCGGTAACAGACAGGTACTTTATTATTGAAGATGTTGATGCGGAAGTTGTCATGTCCTCAACAGATGAATTACAATTAATTCTTTTTGTATTAATTCTTGTTGTTGCTATTCTTTCACTTGTCGCAGGATTTTTAACTGCCCGCCGTTTCTTAAAACCTGTAAAGCAATTAATAAAAGGAACACAGATAATCAGGAGCGGAAATCTCGATTATAAGCTGGAAATAAAAACAAAAGATGAGATACAGGATTTAATTAATAACTTTAACCAGCTTGTAGTTGAATGGAAACAGAAGCAGCTTTTAGAAAAAGAGGTACAGAAATCTGAAAAGCTTTTCTCTTCCTTAACTCAAACTGCA
>JAUSIA010000008.1 GCA_030648225.1 Ignavibacteria bacterium
AGCAGTTGAATTAAAAAAATATGCCGGGATAGAAAAGGAAGAGATAAAATCTTACAAAGTTATAAAAGAGAAACGCTCAACATTTATTCCTGATAATGAGAGTATTGATAAAAGACCTAACACAAAAACAAAAATTAAAAATCTCTTCCTTGCAGGAGATTGGGTAAACACAGGGCTTCCATCAACAATTGAGAGTGCGGTTAAGAGTGGAAAGCTGGCATCAGAAAAAATAATATAAGGTGACTATTATGAAAAAAACAGCAGCAGCTTGAGGGCATAGTGGTAAAGGCACAGAGTTACTTAAGTAGCATCAGCTTTTTAGTCTGGGTAAAGTTACCTGCATTCAAACTGTAGAAGTAAATTCCGCTTGATAAGCTTATTGCATTTCCGCCAGAGGCGGATCCGCCTTTGGCGGAAAAGTCAACCTCATAACTACCTGCAGGTTTTTCCTCATCAACAAGAGCTGCAACTTCTCTCCCGAGCAGATCAAAAACTTTTAATGTTACAAATGCCTGCTGCGGTATGCTGAACTGAATTGTTGTGGATGGATTAAAAGGATTGGGATAATTTTGTGAGAGTGTAAATTCTTCAGGAACTGTTTTCTCATTTTCTACTCCGGTTATTCCGCTTCCGGTTTCATATACTTTATAATCCCAGGCAGGCAGAGTTACCTCAGCATTCTCGCTAAACAAAATTGAATCATCAGTAAATGCATCCCTGTAATTACCTGGATATAAAGTCCCCTCCAAAGTAACTGTTTTTTCCTGGCCAGTTAAATTTAAAATTTCAAATACTTTATGATTTTCTTTTTCCCGGATAAAAGCGAAGATTGCAGGATTATTTGTTGTTAAGACGCGCTGTAATTGTCCGCCATCGTTTCCATTCCAGAGTGCCTTATTCTCTCTTTTCAAATGAAACAATGTCCTGTACATTTCAGCGAAAGGATGAGGCTGCCATATTATTTCATCTTTATCAAAAAATAAAAGCCGTTTGTTCAGCCCTGCTTCCTGCCCACTGTAAATCAGCGGCATACTTCTGAAAGTTGAAGTAAAAACTGCAAACACTTCAGCCGCATCACCAAATAGTTCGTAGACTGTTCCATACCAGGAATTTTCATCGTGATTGGAAGTAAAATACATTCTGTAATGAGGTGCCGGATAGTTAGTGTTTTCCTGTGTTGAATAGCTGTTCACGAAGTTCGCATTATTCGTTCCATTAACAATATTAATCAGAATTCCATTCCCAAAACCATGTAAGCCCCATGCGTAACTCATATCAAAACCAGCAGCCTGGTATTGTGGACCATCACCTTCTGCAAGCATAAGGATTCCCGGTTTAGCATTCTTCAGTTCAGTTATGGCAGTTGTCCAAAAATTAAGAGGCATAAAACTTACAGCATCACAACGGAAGCCATCAATATCAGCTTCATTAATCCAGAATTTCATTGCATCTATCATATACTCTCTCAATTCCGGCTTACTATGATCTAATTGAATTACATCAGACCAGTTTGTACCGGGTGGTGGAATAAAATTGCCATTAACATCCTTAACATACCATTCCGGGTGTGTTATCGTTAATGAATTATCCCAGGAGGTATGATTCCCAACCCAATCCATTAGAACATACATACCTTTTTCATGTACTGAATCTACAAGTGCTTTAAAATCATCCAGCGTTCCAAATTCGGGATTGACATCATAGTAGTCCTTCACTGAGTAATAACTGCCCAGACTCCCGATACGGTTTTGAACACCAATCGGATGAATCGGCATAAACCAGAGAATTCCAACTCCAAGGTCTTTCAATCTATCAAGATGAGTTTCAAATTCAGCAAAGGTTCCAGTACTTGTGTACTGTCGAACATTTACTTCGTAAGTGCAAAGATTATAGCTCCAATCGTGATGATCCTGTCCGAATGCATTTATCGGACATATAATAATTACCACTATAATTAATAGTAATCGCTTCGAAATTTTCATTTTATTTGTCATCGTTTTGTTTTCTCAGAGTATTTATTATTTATCACTATAAGTTATAAAAAAAGCCGTGATTAATTCACGGCTTCTATAAAGGGAATTCAATGGAATTTAAAATCTTACGTCATCTGTTGTTTCATTATACCACCATTGAAGATCGAGATATGCAGGATCCCCTGGTCCGCCTCCGCCTCCCCAACCTACAATCTTTAACTTTGTATAATGACCGTCTTCATCATATAAGAAAACATAATTCGATTCGCGGTCTCCCATACTTTCGTTCCAGGTACCTGATGATCTGAGCGGCGAATCAACACCATCACTTAGATTAGTGCTTATACTGACACGGAAATAAGTTCTTCTTGTTAGTCCATTAGTAGTATTAAGATGCGCGCTTTGAACCAGGTAGCCACTTGAAGAATAATAAACATCTACCTTATCTTTATCTGTACCTGATACACCATAAGCATTACCCGAAGATAGGTCCAATCCGCTTGGCTGTGAAGCTGTAGTTCCCGCAGTTTCATAAATTCTGATTGCAGTTTGACCATAAAATGTTAAGAATAAATTGCTGGTTAATGTAACTGATCTGGATGTTGTTTGACCTTCATTCACAGTAACTGTAAAAGTAGAATCAAAATAATCGGCAAGTTTAAGAGTTATACCATAGTTACCTGCATCAAGAGCAGTTATAGTGTCTGGTGTAATTTTATTGGAGTTTACTCCATCAACCCAGATTTGAGCACTATCCGGAGTGGATTCAAGGTAAATATTTCCAGGTTCCGATGGTGTAACAACATTTTCTTCATCACAATTTGTAATACTAAATATTACAATAAGAACTAAAAAAATGGCAATAATTTTTTTCATTCGTTTTCTCCTTAAGTAATTAAGATTATTTATTTCCTATCTAAAGAAAAGTTATATCTGGACTTGTCCAGAATCATTGTAAAGGTCCCGCTAAATTTATTCTTATCTTCTGATAATTTACCGGAATAATTCCCTTGGAATCTGCTTTTCAGAAGATCCTTCATGGATATGGTGTTATCTTCAGGATTTATTGTTCCCGATATTCTCTGGTTTACAGGATTCCGGTAGTTAATTGTTATGTTACCTTTAAAGGTTGTACTATCCTGTTCTGTTATAGTTAAAGTTGTAGATCGTCCGTCGAAGACACCACTCCAGCTCCCTTTCAAATCAGGAATAATAATCTTTGGAAGTTCTTCAGCAGGCTCTGAAGTTGCAACTTTTTCTTCCTGAGCTTCTTCATTCTTTTGATTCTCCTGATCAGATGTTTTCTGATTTGTTTTTTCACATCCAATCATAAAAAATACTATCGTAACAGAACAGATAATTAAGATGATTTTGTTAAATTCTTTAATCATACTCCGCCTTTCATATTTTTTAAAAAAATACTCTTATACTTTAAAATAAAATAAGCTGGAAAATTACTGTACATACATTTTGATTTAACTGTTTAAAGAATAAAATTAAAAGCTAAGAATATTAAACCATCAAATGGTAAACAATTGAATGAAGTGATATAAAACAAATCTTAAGTTAGGAGTGCAAAGTTGG
>JAUSIA010000028.1 GCA_030648225.1 Ignavibacteria bacterium
GATCCTTTTTTTAAGACCTCTTCAATTTCGGTTTGTGTTCCTTCTATTTTACTGGATTTAACTGCTTCTTTTACAACATGCATTTCTATAAAAATATCTGTATCAGGAACGTGCAATGAGAATGCATCTAATACTCCCAGTTTTATATTAGCTTCCGCTAAAAGAGTATTGATTTTCCCATCCTCCCATATCCAGAAATTATTAATTCTTGTTGGAGAAAAACTTTTATAATTGTACTGCTGCAGATAAGTACCTGCAATGAATTCTTCGATTTTCATACAATTTAGCTATTTTACTTTAATTATAAAAAATTATACTTAAATATAAAGGATTTTCTTTAATTATAAAGATTTATAATTAAAAATAAAGAATTATCTCTAATTATAATAAATTATAATTAAAGTTGGTTGAAGTATAATTGGAGGGGGTATAAAGTAATTACTGACCGGACTGAAGGAATCCGAACTGGTTATCCTTTTACTGTATCATGGAGAAAATCGGATAAAATTTCTTTTGTTTCTTCTAAAGCCTTTTTCAGCTTTTTAAATCTTTCATGAGCGCTGTCGTAATCAGAATGTTTAGCTGAAATTTCCACAGCCAAAGCTTCTTCACCCATTTTTTTTGCACCGATAGAATAACTGGCACCTTTAATTGTATGGGCTTCTGCAACAAGCTTTTCAAGTTCTCCGGCATTTAGAAATGATTCCATCCTCTTGCAGCGTAGGATTACATCTTCAATATATGAAGATAGAACCTCACGCTGGAAAGAGTCATCCCCCATGCTGACTTTTTCCAGGTGATCGAAATCAAAAACTTCAAAAGAATTTAATATTTCAGGAGGAGTGATTTTTTTAACTTCCAAAGTTTTTATTCCAAGTAACTTATCAATTGCCCTGATAAGGCTTACTGCAATTATTGGTTTTGTTATATAATCATTCATCCCGGCATTAAGGCATCTTTCTTTATCCCCCATCAGAGCATGCGCTGTAATAGCAATTATTGGAATATTGTTTTTACTATTTTGCAGCTTTCTTATCGCAGAAGTTGCAGCAAATCCATCCATTTCGGGCATTTGTACATCCATTAGAACAAGACTGAAATCTCCACTCTTTACAGCTTCAAAAGCTTTCCTTCCATCACTAACTGCTTCGCAAAAATAGCCGGCATCACCAACCATCCTGATAGCAACTTTTTGATTAATGTGGTTATCTTCTGCAAGTAATATCTTATGTTTTGTCCTTTGAGTTTTTATGTCTTTGGTTTTTAATTCAGGCTTCTTATTATTATCAGATTGAAGTTCGTACCTTTTCAATTGATCTGCTTTATTCTGACCATACTTTTGATTTTGAACTTTCAATTTCAGAGTGAAGAAAATTTTTGTCCCATTTCTATAATCACTTTCAATCCAAATTTCTCCGCCCATCATATTTACAAATTCTTTACATATAACAAGACCTAAACCGGTTCCACCATATTTATTTGTGTTTAAAGAATCAACCTGTGAAAAAGGTTTGAATAAGGTTTTTACTTTACTCTCCGGAATTCCAATACCTGAATCTTCAACAGAAGCTTGTATAAAGCATTCCTCATTATTAATCATTTCACTCTTAATACGAACCTTCACACCACCCTTTTCAGTGAACTTAACTGCATTACCCAAAAGATTTGTAAATATTTGTCTTATTCTCTTATTATCACCTTTAACCAGTAGTGGAGAGCTTTCTATAATTTCTCTCGAGATATCAAGATTCTTTTCTTTTGCTTTTGTAAGAATTATTGAAACCGATTCATCAATAATTTCTGAGATATTAAAATCAACATGTGCAAGTTCCATCTTACCGGCTTCAATTTTTGAAAGATCAAGAAGATCATTAATGATATCGAGAAGAGATTCTGCTGATTTTTTTGCACTGGAAACAAACTGGTTCATTTCTTCTTCACTTTCAAATGCCTGGAGCTCAATTAATGAAAGATATCCTATTATTCCATTCATCGGAGTTCTTATTTCATGACTCATATTTGCTAAGAACTGGCTTTTCACAAGACTATTTTGCGTAGCTTCCATTGCAAGATTATCTGATTTCATTTTTTCATTTCTAAGAGCACTCTCAGCTTTTTCACGTTCCTGCTCGGCTCTTACCTGTTGTGTTATATTCTGCATATTCCCTTCGAAATAAATTCCGACCTCCTCATCACTAACAATCCTGTCATTAAGCCTTACAACTATTTCGGAACCGTCTTTTCTTTTTAAAGTAACTCTTTCATTTCTTACTACCCCATCATGCTGCAGCTTTTTAAAAAGCTTTAATCTCTCCTGCGGATATTTGTACAATTCTTTCCGGATATCAATCTTCATTAAATCTTCTTCATTATCATAACCCAGAATTTCTACCAAAGCTTTATTAACAATAAGAAATTTCCCATCTAAACTTGATTGAAATAATCCTTCGGCGGAGTTATCAAAAATAGATTTATATTTTTTTTCTGAAAGAACAACTGAATAAGACTTTTCAGCAAGCATTACTCTTAATCTAAAATTAACAGCGCTGCCTATTACAGAAATTATGGAAAGAAATATTACGAATAAAACGGATTCATAAAGGTTTGGCAAGAAATAAATCGTTGAATCATTCAGCAGAATAGCAGAGGCAAATACAACATTATAATAAATAGCAACCATTATCTGGTTCTTAATATCCCAGCTTAAGAAGAGAGCCGAAGTGAAAATCATCAATCCAACAATCTGTGTATTTATAATTAAAGTTGAAGGAAGAAGGTAGATCATATATCCTGTTGAAACTATAATTGAAATCAACAAGGTATGCACTAATAAAACAGATTTATCACTCCCCCATTTGGTGTATAATGCTACAAGGACAAAGAAAGAAATTAATGTTGCTGATAATCTTGTTAAATAAACCTGGAAAGAATATTCGGAAAAATAACGGACCTCAAAAATCATCGCAAAAAGTCCGGAGATTGCAATTAAAAGAGCCATAATCTTTAAAGGAGGAAGCAGCAACTGCTTTGTCTGCTCTTTTACATGCTTATAACTTTTTTTTGAAATGGAAGTTGATTTGGAAATAAAATCAAAAATTGTAACCGGCGATTGCATCTTTCTCCAACATAAATTTTATAATTCCCCGTGGATTTTATCTATTATTGTGCCAGATGAAGCCAAATTGTTCTTGTAAAATTTTTTTCCAAATAAGCTTTTTATGCGAATTTTTCATTACTTAATTGAAATTTTATATATAAAAGATGCCCCAGTGCTTTTTTTTACATAGATTTGAGGAGTTTTTTACTTAAATCTTATGAATGAATTCCTCTATTCAATTGACTTAGACCTGCTTTATTTCTTCAACCATAGTTTATCATCCAAAGTATTGGATTCTTTTTTTCTTTTAATAACAAACGTTAAGAACTGGTATTTAGCTTACGTAACTCTGCTTGGAATTTGTTTCTTTAAAGGTGGTACAAAAGGAAAACTTGCTGTGGCAGGAGTTATTTTACTGACAGTTTTTTGCGATCAGTTCAGCCATAACGTTTTAAAAGAAATATTTGAACGCCTGAGACCATGTAAAACTCTTGAAGATATTATTACTCCTGCAGGATGTGGTGGGACATACTCATTTCCATCAAATCATGCTTTTAATAATTTTGCTGCAGCAACTTTCTTTTTTCTTTTATATAAAAATTTAAAATGGATTCTATATTCTGCTGCTCTGTTAGTTTCAATCTCAAGAGTTTACCTTGGATTGCATTACCCTTCAGATATTTTTGCAGGCGCACTGGTGGGAATTCTGTTTGGATATTTATTTGCTGTGCTGGTAATCAGAATTAATAATTATTTTGTTTCTAAAAAAGAAAAAAAATAAATGACAGAAAATATTTCCCTTAGGTTCGCAGAAGAAAAGGATATACCAGTAATTTTCTCTCTAATTAAAGAACTTGCTGAGTATGAAAAGCTTCTTGATAAAGTAACAGTAACAGAAGAAAGACTTAAAGAAAATCTTTTTGGAAAAAGAAAATATGCTGAAGTTATAATTGCTGAGCTTGATGGAAAACCTGCTGGGCAAGCTCTCTTCTTTCATAATTTTTCCACTTTTATGGGGAAACCTGGAATTTATCTTGAAGATCTTTTTGTTAAACCGGAATTCAGAGGTAAAGGAATTGGCAAAGCACTATTAAGAAAGCTAATTGAAATTGCCAAAGAAAGAAACTGCGGGAGAGTTGAATGGGTTGTTTTTGATTGGAATAAACCGGCAATAGATTTTTATAAAAAACTTGGTGCCGTAGAGATGAGTGGCTGGTTAATTTATAGATTAAATGAGGATAAATTTTAATTGTCAAATTTCTTAATTGTTAAATTGTTACTTAAAAACAATTTTATTCAACAGCAATTAAGCAATTCAACAATTAAACAATAGAGCTAAAATTCATTTTTTACCTTTTCTCATAATTTTTCTATCTTAATTAAGTAAT
>JAUSIA010000033.1 GCA_030648225.1 Ignavibacteria bacterium
GGAACAATTGAAAATGGTGTTAAGGCGGTTTCAAATGTTTTAAATGAGATGGGAATAAATCCTGAAAGTCTTGTAATGGTTGATGGGAGTGGTCTTTCCCAATTAAACCTTGTTTCTCCAAGACATTTAGTTAGTCTTTTAAGCTATATGTTTAATAGTAATTATTTTATTCCGTTTTATAATTCTCTTCCTATTGCGGGAGTTGATGGTACACTTGGAACGAGAATGAAAGGTACGAGAGCCGAAAATGAGGTGAGAGCAAAAACAGGATACCTGATTTACGGCCGCAGCTTATCAGGTTATGCTTATACAGGAGATAATGAACCGATAGCTTTCTCTATCATCTCAAATAATTTTACGGTGCCTGTTAAGCTTGCAGAAAACATTCAGGATCTCGTCTGTTTGAGACTTGTAAATTTTAGAAGGAAATAAATCACAGCTAAATATTCGCAACTATTATTCAGAATATTTAAATTAGAACTGTTAAAATTTTTATTTATGAAGAGCAATCCCTGCCTGGAAACTCAAACAAAATTTTCAATAATGGTATTCTCTCTTTTATACTCAATAAGGTTACAATTTGTTTATAACTAAAGCACCCGTTGAAAAAGTAATCGAACTCAAAAATCATATTTTTATTCTTAAAATTTTTGCTCCTGAAATTGCTTCAATAATAAAACCTGGTGAATTCCTGAATGTTAAAGTTTGTGACTCAAATTTTCCTCTTCTGAGAAGACCATTCAGTGTTTGTGATGTTGAAGGAGATTTCATTTTTTTAATGTTCAATATTTTTGGTGAAGGTACAAAAATCCTTGCCAACAAACATAAAGGAGATTTAATTGATCTTCTTGGACCATTAGGAAAGGGATTTAATATTGAAGGAGATTATGATACTGCAATATTAGTTGCAGGCGGTTTAGGAGTTGCTCCTTTTCCATATTTTATAAGGAAGATTGGGAATAGTAAAAAAATTCATTCTTTTATCGGGGGAAAAACAGATAAAGATATTATAACATATAGAATGAAAAATATTACTATCTCCACTGATGATGGTTCTCTTGGAATAAAAGGTAATGTTGTTGAACTGCTGGAACAAAATATTGAAAAACTAAAATCAGAAAGAATAAAAATATTTGCCTGCGGACCTAATGCAATGCTGAGAAAGTTAAGAGAATTGTGTATCCGGCATAATCTCAATTGTGAAGCATCAATAGAATGTGCAATGGCTTGCGGATTTGGTATTTGTCAGGGCTGTCCGATTGAGTCCGTAAATTATCCGGATAAATATTTGCTTGTTTGTAAGAATGGTCCTGTGTTTAATATAAGAGATGTTGTAATATGAAGAAGGCCGATCTTTCAGTTCAGGTTGGTAAACTAAAATTCAGGAATCCTGTTTTACTTGCTTCCGGTACAGTTGGTTATGGAAATGAGATGTCTGAATTTATTGATTTAAATTCAATCGGTGGTATTGTAACTAAATCATTAAGTCTTAAGCCAAGAAAAGGAAATCCACCTCAGAGAATAGTCGAAACACCTGCCGGAATGTTAAATGCAATTGGTCTGCAGAATGTTGGTGTGGAAGAATTCATTAAAGAAAAAATCCCTTTCTTAAAAAAGTTTAATGTGCCTTTAATATGCAATATTGCTGCAAGCACTTATGAAGAATATGTTGAATGCACTAAAATTCTTACCAGGGAAGATGCAATAACAGCATTTGAGATAAATGTTTCCTGCCCGAATGTAAAAGAAGGCGGTTTGCAGTTCGGTAATGATGTAAAAGCCGTAGGTAAAATTACTGCCGGAGTAAAAGCTGTTACAAATAAACCCATAATTATTAAATTATCTCCAAATGTTTCATACATATCTCATTTTGCAAAAGTAGTTAAAGAAGAAGGAGGAGATGCTGTTTCTGCAATCAACACTCTTGTTGGAACTGCTTTTAATATAATTACAAGAAAACCAAAAATTCATAATGTGAATGGGGGACTATCCGGACCCGCAATAAAACCAATTGCTCTTGCTAAAGTTCTTGAGATAAAACAATCTGTAGATATTCCTATAATAGGTATTGGGGGAATAATGAACTGGCAGGATGTAATAGAATTTATGATTGCCGGATCATCAGCCATTCAGCTTGGAACTGTAAATTTTATTGATCCTTATGCTGCTGTTACAATTATAAAAGGACTTGAAGATTTCTGTATGAAACAGGGAATAGAAAAAATTTCTGAATTGACAGGTTCATATATTATTTGATTCCATGAATATAGAAGCAACATTAAAAAAATTATTTGCTCTTCATACTTTAGGAGTTAAGCTTGGTCTTGATAATATAAAATCTTTTCTGGAACATTTGGGAAATCCACAATTACATTTAAAAGCATTTCATGTTGCAGGATCAAATGGGAAGGGTAGTACTTCAGCATTTACAGCCAGCATATTACAGGAATTCAGTTATAAAACCGGCTTATATACTTCTCCTCATTTTGTAAAATTTAATGAAAGAATAGTGATAGATGGAGAGCAGATTTCAGATGAATTCATTGCAGATTTTTTTGAAAAGCATGAGAAATTTATAGATGAGCATAAGCTTACTTTTTTTGAAGTAACAACTGCACTCGCATTTCAATATTTTAAAGATCAGGAAGTGGATTATGCAGTTATTGAAACCGGTTTAGGCGGCAGACTTGATGCAACTAATGTATTTAATGCTTGCGCTGTTATGGTTACTTCTATCAGTCTTGAGCACACTCAGATTCTCGGTAAAACAATAAAGGAAATCGCCGAAGAAAAAGCGGCTATTATAAAAAATCATAATAAAGTATTTATAGGTAAGTTGCCGGATGAAGCTAAAGAAGTTGTAGAAAGAAAATGCAAAGAAACAAAAAGCATACTACATAGAATTGAAGATTACACAAATGAAAAACCTGGTTCACTAGAATTATATACAGAAGAAATTGAACTGAATGAATGGACTATGCCGTTGAAGGGAGATTACCAGAAATATAATGCTGCACTTGCTGCACTTGCTGTATCAAAAACTTTAACTATTGATGACTTTGGAAAAATTGAAACAGGAATAATAAATGTAATAACAAACACAGGTTTCCAGGGAAGATACGAATTCTATTGCACCAAACCGGATATTATTTTAGATTCGGCACATAACCCCGAAGGTGTTACTAATTTTATCAGCGAGTTCAAAAAATATAAGTACAGAAAACGTACACTTATTTTTGGTGCATTAAATGATAAGAATGTTAAAGAGATGCTCACAAAACTTAAGAATTATTTTGATGATATATACATTTCTGAAGTTGGTATTGAGAGGTCATTCAGTACAAAGCAGTTAATAGAAATTGCAGGTGAGGTTAATTTAAAGGTTAAACCACTTGAAAACCCGGTATCATTTATTACGGATTTTCACAACAAAGGAAAAGAGGATGAATGTCTTGTAATTCTTGGCAGTATGTATCTGCTCGGAGATGTAAAATCTTTGTTACACAAGAATAAATATGCTTGACATTCAATCTATTTCGCTGTAAGTTTCGGTTAAGCCTCGTGTTCCTATCAAAAAAATATTAAAACATTAGCGAAAGAATTTAAGTACCTCGTTTTCATATCCGGTTAAATCTTGAAATGAATTATTTTTTAATTAGCATAATCAAAAATAAACCATACAAACAAATAAAAGGATTATAGGGATTCTACTATGCCAATGGATATTTCCGATCTTAAGTCAAAAAAAATTGTTGAATTAAACACTATAGCCAAAGATCTTAATATAAACGGCTACAGCGATTTAAGGAAACAAGAACTTATTTTTAAAATCCTCGAAACCCAGAGTACCAAGGATGGACTAACCTTTTCCAAAGGTGTACTTGAAGTCTTGCCCGATGGATATGGCTTCCTGAGGTCATCAGATTATAATTATCTACCTTCTCCTGATGATATATATGTCTCTCCGTCTCAGATTAAGAAGTTTCTTCTAAGAACCGGAGATTTTGTAAGCGGACAGGTGAGACCCCCCAAGGAAGGAGAAAGATTCTTCGCATTACTTCGTGTTGAAGCTGTTAACGGACTTGACCCGGATGCTATCCGCGATAGAACTTTATTCGATAACCTGACACCTGTTTATCCAACTAAGAAGATGATACTTGAATCAGCACCTGGTGAATATTCAGTAAGAATAATGGATATTCTTACTCCTGTTGGTAAAGGGCAGAGAGGTTTAATTGTATCTCCTCCCAAAAGCGGAAAGACAGTTCTGCTTCAAAAGATAGCTAACTCTATTTCAAGAAATCATCCTGAAATAAAATTAATTATTTTGTTAATTGATGAACGGCCCGAAGAAGTAACAGATATGGAAAGATCTGTTAAAGGTGAAGTAATCAGCTCAACCTTTGATGAGCCAGCCGACAGACATGTGCAGGTTGCAGATATGGTTATTGAAAAAGCCAAGAGAATGGTTGAAGCTAAAGAGGATGTTGTAATTCTTCTTGATAGTATTACAAGATTAGCAAGAGCTCATAATATTGTAGTTCCTCACAGCGGAAGAATTCTTTCAGGTGGTGTTGATTCAAATGCTCTCCATAAACCAAAAAGATTTTTTGGTGCTGCAAGAAATACAGAAGATGGAGGGAGCTTAACAATTCTTGCAACTGCTCTTATTGATACCGGCAGCAGGATGGATGATGTTATCTTTGAAGAGTTCAAAGGTACAGGAAATATGGAAATTGTTCTTAACAGGGATCTCAGCGATAGAAGAATTTTCCCGGCAATTGAAGTAAACAGGTCTGGTACCCGTAGAGAAGAATTACTTATGAAAGAAGATGATCTGGCTAAAGTATGGATCTTAAGGAAAATACTTAGCGATTTCAGTCCCGTCGAAGCAATGGAGTTCCTGCTTGATAAAATGAGGGGAACAAAAACCAATAAGGAATTTCTTAATAATATGAATAATTAATCCTTTCATTTTCAAATAGGGATTTTCAAAATAAGTTGTTTGATGGCTGAATTATTTCCTTGATAAGCAATTTATATCAGGTATTTTAACTGCTAAAATTAAGGAGTTCATGAAGAAAATAATTCTTGTTCTTTACTTTGCTTTATCTGTTCAGGTATTCAGCCAACCCGAAAAATTCCGGGG
>JAUSIA010000034.1 GCA_030648225.1 Ignavibacteria bacterium
TTCCATTTCTTGTTAAATGATCTGCAAGAACTAGGAAGGGTTTATGCCCAAGCAATTCTTCATTCCTGTTCTGTGGACCCGAACCTGAAATAAGAATAACTACAGGGAATGAATTTCCTTCTTTGGGATAAGTAATAGTTCCCGATAAAGTTAAACCCGCTTCTTTATTTTCAAAAGAAATATATTCTTCATTATAAGGAAAGGGTGGCTTTGGTTCCTGAGGTCTTTTGGGCGGTTCAATTTCTCCCGATCTTTTAAGTGTAATAGGAAGCGATGCGCCTCCCTGGCTCCAAGTTCCCGGAATACTATCCTGTTCAAGCTTCCCTTCAAAAAAACCAGCGATTGAAAGGACAACAAATTTAACATAAGGATCATTATATATTACTGAATCAACCGGGATGTCATAAGCTCCCTGATCGGGACTATCTAACAATGGTTTAAGAGAGCCGTCTTCATTTTGAATTACCTTAAAAACAATCCTCAGTTCAATAGTTGATACTTTTAATGTACCAAGCCAGTTGCCTTTAATTTTATTATTGTCTTGAGAGAATAATAATTGTTGAGGAATGAAAAGAAAAAGGAGTAACAATATTGTTCTATTCATTGAGCTTTTCCTTTGAGCCTGTCCTTTAGTTTTAGTTAAAATCCCCGGAATTATAAATCAAACTTAGGAATTTATTCAATGGTTTTCTATAAGTTTTAAATTAGTAACTGAAGTAATGTAGTAGTTACTTTTATAATACTACAGTTTATATGTCACTACTAAAGGAGTTTGAATATCATTTCGTCTTAAATCTATAAACCTGCCTGCCGGCAGGTATATCATCCCTATCTGGATTTCTTAAAAATTATTCAATGCCATATAGTATTAAAGGAAACTCCGAAAGGAGTGAAATATTTATAGCAAGTATAAAGGTGATAAGATTAAACCCCATCGGGGTGACATAAAAAAGATTTACAATTATGCTTAACTTCAGATGGTAAGGAGGAATTATAAGATTCTTATTGAACTTTTGTGTTCTTAGTGTCTTAGTGGTAAAGTTTTAATTTTTTGAATCTGAGATTTACCACTAAGGCACTAAGAATCACTAAGAAAGATTTCAATTTATAATTCCTCTTCTTCATCAAGCTCTGAAAGAAGATTGAGAACATCAAGATGATTTGTGCTCATCTGTAAATGCCCATCAGAATCAATTGGCCACTCCTCAAGTTTGCGGTCTGTATAGAGTTCAACTCCGTTTCCATCGGGATCTCTAAGATAAATGGCTTCAGATACCCCGTGATCAGAGGCTCCTTCAATAGGATAATTCTTTTCATAAAGTCTTTTTAAAATTCTTGCAAGCTCTTTCCTGCTGGGATAAAGGATTGCGAAATGGTATAAGCCTGTGGTTTGGGAAGGTGGTGGTGGAGCTCCCTTTCCGCTCCATGTATTTAGACCGATATGATGGTGATATCCGCCTGCTGAAAGAAAAACAGCAGAGTCGCCGTAATAAGTTGTTATTTCAAAACCAAGAAGGTCTCTGTAAAAGCTTAACGATTTTTGCAGATCAGAAACTGTTAAATGAATGTGACCAATTTTTACATCAGGATGAACTTTAAATTCCACTTTTTATTCCGTTTTTTTTGTTTGCCAAATTTAAACGATGAATGAATTCAAATGCAAATCACTTTTGTTTTTGTAAATCAACAACCAATAAAATTTAAGATTTATGAAATTTATTTCTTCAGCTTTCCCTTCAAGGTTGTAGTTCATTCTAACTTTGTTATACTGTTGAAAAATGAAGAAAGCTTTTCCTCATCTAATTTCCCATTTGTTCTTACTTTATTTTTAAGGATTGATCTCCTGAATCAAGAAGGATTGCATTTACAAAAGGAGAAACTTCCATAGCTTCTCTGACAGATTCTTCTCCCTGAACATGAATAACCTGCACAATAGAAATTCCGGGGAGTGCTTTTTTAAGATCTGCGTGTAAGCCCTGAATGAGCCTGTCAACAATCTGTATTGTATTAACCTTTGTTCTTTTCTGCTGTTCAATTATTGAATCAACATCCTGTTTGCTTGTTAAAAGAAATGAAGATATGCCGGGAGGAATTACAGCTGCAATTTCTTCAATTAATTCTTCAGGTATTGGGGCCGCTTGGCATTTCCGAAACCAGGCCAATTGCGGAAGCCCCCGTATTTAATAGCTAATTTTGCTTCTTCAATACTTGCAATACAGCAGATTTTTACTCTTGGTATGGGCTTCATTTTTATTCTATAGAATAATATATCCGTTCATAAAAAATAAATTGAAGTTTACATGTAAAATAGCTATTTAGGGCGGCACGAAAAATAAAAAGGAGTACAATTGTGAGAATATTTTTGCAATTTCTTATTGTTTCATCAATTATTATTTCCGGAATGATAACTTGCTTCGCAAAGCGAGGAGGAAATACGGAAGAGGATAAAATCCTTCCATATGAAATTCATCAACAGAAACTGGATAACGGGCTTAATGTAGTCACCGTTCCTTTTGATAGTCCCGGACTTGCAGCTTTTTATTTAGTTGTAAGAGTGGGCTCCAGGAATGAAGTTGAAAAAGGTGTAACCGGCTTTGCTCATTTCTTTGAACATATGATGTTCAGAGGGACAGATAAGTATCCGCGAGATAAGTACAATGAGGTGCTCAAATCTATAGGGGCGGGCGCTAATGCAAACACTTCAAATGACAGAACAATATATCATATGACTGGGAATGCAGAAGAGCTTGAAAAGATGTTTGATCTTGAGTCCGACAGATTTAAGAATTTGAATTACTCTGAACACGACTTTAAAGTTGAAGCCGGTGCTGTAAAAGGTGAGTATACAAAAAATTATGCAAGTCCCTATTCCCAGCTGTATGAAAAAATGCTGAACACAGCTTTTGAGAAGCACACTTACAAGCATACCACAATGGGTTTCTTTGAAGATATTGTTGATATGCCCAACCAGTTTGAGTATTCACAAAAATTCTTTAACCGCTATTACCGCCCTGAGTATTCAACAATTGTTGTTGTAGGTGATGTAACTCCGGAAAAAGTTAATTCTCTTGCTCAAAAATATTTTGGTGACTGGGAGCGTGGCAATTATGAGGTTGATGTTCCTGAAGAACCTGAACAGACAGAAACAAAAAAAACTCATCTTCAGAATGGAAGTATACCCCCTTACCTCGGACTTAATTTCAAAGGACCTGCATTTAGTGATACTGAAATTGATATGCCTGCATTAGACGTTCTAACTACAATTCTCTTCTCACAGAATTCTGAACTCTTTAAAAAACTTGTAATACAGGAACAGAAGGCAAGGTTCTTAGGCGGCGGAGCCTTTGATTCACATGATCCAAATATGATTTCAATACAGGCATCTTTTTATAAGAAGGAAGATATGCAGTATGTTAAAGATGAGATAATAAAAGTGATAGAAGATATTAAAGCAAACGGTGTTGATGAAAAACTTTTGTCTGAAACCAAATCTCATCTTAAGTACGGCTATGCGATGGGAATTGATAATCCTTCCACTATTGCAAATTCCTTATGCCATTATATTACACTAACCGGTGATCCCGAATCTCTCAACAAGTTATATGCTCTTTATGATGAAGTAACAGTTGATGATATTAAAATGGTTGCCGGGAAATATTTCATTCCAACGGGTTTAACTATTGCAACAATTTCACCGGATGCAGAAGGAGGAGTAAATTAATGTTGAGTAAAACGACATGTCCCGATTCAATCGGGAAATCCCGCCTGTCTGCCGACCTGCCTCGCCGGCAGGCAGGCAAGGCAGGATTTGCGGGAAAAATATTATTTTTAAGTTTAATTATAATAGCAGTTTCATTTGCACAGGAAATAGTGGAGTTAAAGCTTCCCAACTCTAACAAAGTTGTT
>JAUSIA010000256.1 GCA_030648225.1 Ignavibacteria bacterium
TTGACCTGGTTGTAAGCAGAGCGACTGTTCCCTTAATAATTCTTTTTAGATATGCCTTTCCACTTATTAAAGATAAAGCATTTTTTATGGCACTTAAAGGCGGAGACCTTGATGAGGAATTTAGAAAAGCTGAAATGAAATATAAAGCCTATATTAAGAAATCCACTGTATTCGAACTTTATTATAAGCCTAATAATGTGAGAAACCAGAAAGGGAAGAAGCTGGTTCTTTTAGAGTTATCTAAATGAGTTCCCCTGAAGAATCTAAAAAAATCTTTGAAGAACTTAACGGACTTACTACTGAACAGCGCAACCCACGTTCAATGGATATTGATTCCAAATTAACCCCCGAAATTTTAAAAATCATTAATGATGAGGATAAAACTGTTCCTCTGGCTGTTGAGAAAGAGTTAAAATATATTGCACAAGCTGTTGATCTGATTGTTGATTCTATTAAACAAGGAGGGAGACTTTTATACTTTGGTGCTGGTACAAGCGGAAGACTTGGTGTAGTTGATGCCTCTGAATGCCCGCCGACTTTTGGAACTCCTTATGGTTTAATTGAAGGATTTATTGCAGGTGGTAAAGAAGCAATGTTCCGCGCGCAGGAAGGAGCTGAAGATTATGAAGAGAATGGCGCAAAAGATATAATTGCTGCAAATGTAACTGCTAAAGATGTTGTTTGCGGAATTGCTGCAAGCAGAAGAACTCCTTATGTTATTGGTGCAGTTAAAAAGGCTAAAGAGCTTGGTGCAAAAACAGTTTATGTTACAACAAATCCACGGGAAAATTTTAATATTAAAGAAGTTGATGTGGCAATTTGCCCTTATGTTGGTCCTGAAGTTATTATGGGTTCAACAAGAATGAAAAGCGGTACGGCACAAAAACTTGTTTTGAATATGTTAACTACTGCTGCGATGATCAGGCTTGGAAAAGTTTATGAGAATATGATGATTGATCTCCAGATGACAAATAAAAAATTAGTTGAAAGATCTAAAAAAATTGTAATGACAATTACCGGTATTTCATATGAAGAAGCTGAAAATTATCTTAAGAAAACAAATGGACATGTTAAAACAGCTTTGGTTATGATTAAAGCTGGAGTAAATGCTGAAGAGGCTAAGAGAAGATTAGAAAAAGCAGAAGGTTTCGTAAGAAAAGCAATAGAACTAAAAAGTTAGTTCACATTTAAAATCGTTAAACAAATTTGGGTTCACATTTTTGAACCCTTTTGGCATTTTAAACAGTTTTAAAAATTATGATTAAACCAATTGAACATATAATCAACAGGCAGATAGACAGAATAATAAATCTTATTAAAGGTTCCGATGAAAACCAAATTTATATTTCACCGCTAACTGGTTCATTTAAAAGTTTCTTACTTTCTAAACTGATTAAGAATGAAAAGCAGATTCTAGTTTTACTTCCTGAAATAAAATTTGTTGAAGAGCTTTGTGTTGAACTAAACATCCTTGGATTATCTGATAAATTAATTTCTATAACAGAATTCAAACCTGAATCACTCCAGGAAAAGCTGACTGATATAATTAATCGTAAAAATTTTATTCTCATCTCTTCTTACAAACTTCTTAATTATGAATTTCCGGAAAAAGAGAAGCTTGAACAGCAGACAACAAAAATAAATCTGGGCGCCGGAATTAAGTATGACGAACTGCTTGAATATCTTTCTTTACTTAACTATCAGAAAGATAAATTTGTTGGCGCACCCGGAGAATATTCTCAGCGAGGTTCTATAATTGATTTCTGGTCATTCAGCGAACCGAACCCGGTGCGGTTAGAATTTGATGGTGACTTCATTGAATCAATCCGCTACTTTGAACCGGATAGCCAGCGCTCGGTGCAGATGATTGAGATTGTTACTCTTGCAGGTTCGGCAGGTGAGAATTTCAATGGCGGAAACCTAACTTCAATTTTTGAATACCTCTCTAATCCTTTAATAGTTGCTTCCTCTTTTGAACTTGGAAATCTGAAGAATGAAAAAATAAAACCGCTCAGCCCCTTAAATCCCCCAATCAGTCTCGGCGAGGCCGAGCCTCGACGGAAAGGGAACTTTAGGAAACAAGAAACAAAACAAACTGAGCAAACCGAATATAACGAAGATGAATTTCCTGAAGTTGTGGAGTTTTCAGAAATAGCAAAAGAGTCTTACAATACAACAAATCTTAATAATCTTTTTTCAATTTCTAACACAAGGTGGTTAATTGAAAAAATTATCGGGACAGATAAAACAGAACTTGGTTTTTCTGAGCCTCCCGTAATCAATGGGAATTTTGAAATCCTTTTTAACGTTCTTAAAGAATTTTCTGAGAAGAGCTTCAACATTATTATAACAAGTGAAAATGAATTTCAGACTTCAAGGCTTCACGATCTTTTAGTTGAATTTAAAGAAGAACTTTCCACTCTTATTGTCGAAGGCAAAACAAAATTAATTACTCTCCCGATTAAAAGTGGATTTATTCACAGGGAAGAAAAAATTCTTCTACTTACCGATTATCAAATCTTTAATAAGCCTTACAGAACAAAGCTTTCTTCTAAGCAGAAGAAAAAGAAATCACACTCCAAAGCATTTGCTTCAATTCATAAAGGAGATTTTGTTGTTCACGAAAATTATGGAATAGGGAAGTATACAGGATTAGAAACTATAAAGATTGGCGATGTTGAACAGGAATCAATGAAGATACTTTATAATGAAGGGGGAGTGGTTTATGTAAATCTTAATTATTTAAATCTTGTAAAAAAATATTCCTCAAGTGAAACTATCACTCCAACTTT
>JAUSIA010000045.1 GCA_030648225.1 Ignavibacteria bacterium
AGAGAAAAGCAAGCAAAGGCTTTTCTTTCAGCAGTGATACGGTTTGGCAGAAAGAACTTGAAGCTTCATTCTTTTATGAAGATACGCCTGACCAGGTTAAAGTTACAGAAGAAGTAATGAATGATATGGAAGCTGAGAATCCAATGGACAGGCTTATCTGCGGTGATGTTGGATTTGGCAAAACTGAGGTTGCAGTTCGTGCAGCATTTAAAGCTGCGCAGGATGGAAAGCAGACCGCAGTCCTTGTTCCCACAACAATTTTAGCCGACCAGCATTACAATACTTTTAAAGACAGGTTAAGTCAGTTCCCGGTTAAAGTTTCTGCTCTTTCAAGATTTCAGACAAAGAAAGAACAAACAGAAATTCTTAAAGAACTTAATGAAGGAACGATGGATGTTGTAATCGGCACACATCGTCTTCTTTCAAAGGATGTACAGTTTAAAGATATAGGTCTTCTTATTATAGATGAAGAGCATCGTTTTGGTGTTACATCAAAAGAAAAGCTGAGAGCTTTAAAAGTTAATGTTGATACTCTCTCACTAACAGCAACTCCGATTCCAAGAACCCTAAATCTTTCTCTGCTTGGTGCAAGAGATCTTTCAATTATTGCAACACCACCACCAAACAGGCAGCCGATTTATACAACAGTATCCACATTCGATATCTATAAAATTAAAGAATGGATTTTAAATGAAGTGAGAAGGAATGGACAAATATACTTTGTTCACGACCGTGTTCAGTCTATTGATAAACTTGCAGTATATCTTAAAAAATATATTCCTGATATAAAACTTGCAGTTGCACATGGACAGATGAAACCATCTCAGCTTGAAGAAGTAATTCATGGATTTCTAAACAGAAGGCATAATGTGCTTCTTTCAACAAAAATTATTGAATCGGGAATAGACATCCCTAATGTTAATACAATAATTGTAAATCGTGCAGACAGGTTTGGACTTGCAGAACTTCACCAGTTAAGAGGAAGAGTTGGAAGATCAAACAGGCAGGCATATGCTTATTTTATTGTCCCATCGATGAGCGACATTACTAAAAAAGCTTTACGCAGGCTGCAGGTAATTGAAGAGTTTACAGAAATTGGATCCGGTTTTAATATTTCTATGAGAGATTTGGAAATAAGAGGTGCCGGAAATTTACTCGGTACTGAGCAGACAGGTTTTATAAATAATATTGGCTTCGATCTCTACATAAAATTAATTAATGAAGCAGTTGAAGAATTGAAGTTCCAGGAATTCAAAGAAGTATTTAAAGAACTGCCAAAGCATGAAGAACGAACCGATCCAACAATAGACGCATATTTTGAAATTGGAATTCCGCAGACTTATATGCCTGAGCAGGCTGACAGACTTAACTTTTATACAGCTTTATATTCTGTTTCTTCTCTTGATGAAATAGAAGAACTCAGAGAAGAAATAATTGACAGGTTTGGTTCATTGCCGTATTTTGTAAAAAGATTAATTGGATTAGCTACGCTTAAATATTTTGCTTCGTATGCTTTGTTTGAGAGAGTAATCATTCAGAAGAAAAATATTATCTTAATCTTACCCAAAGGAGAGAATGAAGATTATTACAAAACCAAGTTTACTTTGTTAATGCAATTCATAATGGACGAACCTGCCTTGCCGTCAGGCAGGTACAAGAACAAAGTTAAATTCAACCAGCAGAAGGAAGTGTTGAAGTTAATTATTACGAATGATTTCAAATCTCCTGAAGAGCTTATGGAATTTCTTGTAAGATTTTGCAAAAGTGTGAAGGAAATGTTTAAGGAAAATAAAATAGAACAGGGATGATGCGGATTCGACTTCACCCCTAACCTCTCTCTTTGTAAATAAGAGGGGAATTTTAAAAGTCCTCTCCTTAATAAGGAGAGGATTTAGGTGATGTATGGATTTCCACTATTCAACTGCATGAACCTGTTTATTCAGTGTCATCCGTGTTCTCTTCTTTTTTAGTGCTTACAAATTTCTTTTTTACTAATTTTACTGTAAATAAAGGAGCTTAGTTGAATTGTCCTGTTTGTAACCAACCATTAATCATCCTTGAACTGAACCGGATTGAAGTAGACTACTGTACAAACTGTCATGGCATCTGGCTTGATGAAGGAGAGCTTGAACTTCTTTTACAGAATTCTGATGAGAAGAACAAATTGTTTAATTCATTCCTCATTGATAATAAGAGTAAAGAGAAATCTGTTAAATGCCCTATCTGTTTTAAAAAGATGGACAAAATTATTTGTGGTGATAAAAATAAAGTAACGATTGATAAATGCAGGCGGCAGCATGGTTTATGGTTTAATAAAGGTGAACTTATAAGTGTTATTGAAATGGGAAGTTTGGACAAACATGATAAAATAATTAAACTCTTAAGAGAAATGTTTTCTTATAATTTGAGTTGAAACTTTTTTGGTAAACCGTTAAAACGGTTAACATTTTTTTAATTTGTTTTTTATAACCCACGACTTAAGTCGTGGGCTAAATAGAAAAAACAAATATTTATAACCGTTTCAACGGTTTTTTAATCAACAAAAATTCAGGTAGTTGCTAATAATAATCTAAAATAATTAATGAGGCTAAAATGACTTTTATAATAGTTCTTCTCATCGCGATAGTGCTTCTGATAATTTTTGCAATTTCAATTTACAACTCACTTGTAGGATTAAGAAACCAGGTAAAGAATGCCTGGTCACAGATTGATGTTCAACTAAAAAGGCGCCACGATCTTATCCCAAACTTAATTGAAACAGTAAAAGGATATATGAACCATGAACGGGCAACACTTGAAAATATTACAAATGCAAGAAGCAAAGCAGTAAGTGCTCAGGGTGTTTCAGAAAAAGCAAAAGCGGAAGCACAATTAACAGAAGCTATGGGTAAATTTAATCTGGTTGTAGAAAATTATCCCGACCTGAAAGCTAACCAGAACTTCCTAGCTCTGCAGGAAGAGTTAACTTCAACAGAAAATAAAATTTCTTTTTCTCGCCAGAATTATAATGACCAGGTTTTATTCTTTAATAATAAAATTCAAATGTTTCCTTCAAACATTGTTGCTAATTCATTCAATTTTAAGCAGGAAGTTTTCTTTGAAGTTGAAGATAAAGCCGAAAGAGCAGTTCCGAAAGTTAGTTTTTCATAATACCTATAAACAAGATTCCGAAACAAGTTCGGAATGACAATTTTAAATTATAGAGTTTCAAATGTGGGAATTAATAAAATCTAACCAGAGAAAATCTATCTTTCTTTTTTTGGGGATGGCTATAACTTTGGTTTTACTCGGCTATTTTATCGGGAGTACATTCTCACCTGATGGCGGAGGATTATTTGGAGTTTCTATTGCAATTATTATCTGGACTGTTTTGTCAATAATAAGTCTTACTGCCGGAAGTTCTTTAATTCTTTCTATAAGCAAAGCACAGGAAGTTACACCGGCAGTTCATCAACAGCTTTTTAATATTGTTGAAGAGATGAAGATTGCATCAAACCTGCCTGCGATGCCAAAAGTTTATATAATAAATACAGAAGCTATGAATGCTTTTGCAACCGGGAAAAATCCTTCAAACAGTGCTGTTGCTGTAACAGCAGGCTTGCTTTCAAAATTAAACCGTGATGAATTGCAAGGAGTTATTGCTCATGAAATTTCCCACATACTCAACAGGGATACACGGTTTATAACTTATGCTGCTGTAATGCTGGGCAGTATAGTTATAATCTCACAAATATTTTTGAGAGGAATGTTTTATTCAGGTTCCGGCAGAAGATATGGTTCAAAATCAAAAGGCGGCGGGCAGGCACAAATAATTTTCCTGGTAATTGCAATACTCTTTGCCATACTTGCGCCAATTATGGCAAGGCTGCTTTACTTTGCGCTCTCCCGAAAGAGGGAATATCTTGCAGATGCTTCCGCAGCAAGATTGACAAGGTACCCTGAAGGTTTGGCTTCTGCACTTGAAAAGATTTCTGAGTGCACCGATGAGCTTCCTTCTGCAAATAAAGTTACTGCTGCAATGTATATTGCAAATCCATTAAAGAAAAAAGGAATGAAATTATCGGATTTAACGAGCACACATCCACCCATCTCCGAAAGAATAAAAATTCTTAGAGGGATGATGCATGGAGTAAATTACAGTGATTATCAAAAAGCTTTTTCTACTATTAAAAGATCTTCTTCTCAAATAATTCCTGCTTCAGGTTTAAGTGATAATAGTGCAATACCTTTAAGAGAATCCAGCGAACAATTGAAAGAGCAGCAATCAGCAATTGATGAAAAAAGAAAGATGGGAAATATTATGATGGCAGTGAACAATTATTCCTTGTTAACCTGCATATGCGGATTAAAAATTAAAATTCCGCCCGCCTTTGGAACTAATAAACCTGAAATTATATGTCCAAAATGTGGTAATATAAATAAGTTGGAATTAGCAGGGCGGATATGAAAATTTAAAACTAAATGGTTTAATTGTTGCATTGTTCTAATTGCTGTATTCTTTAAACAATTTATCAATTTCCGCCAGAGGCGGATCAGCCTTTGGCTGAAAATAATTTTTTGTGAATCAAAATTCTTTTCATTTCGACGATTGTCTTTTCTATGTCCCCTCCATTGGAGGGGATTAAGGGGTGGGTATAAATCTTCTTCAAAATTAAATTGACTATCAAACCTATAAAAATTAAGTTGAACTGAAAAATCCGGAAGTAATTTATGAAACTCTTCGTTGGTACAAGCGGCTACAGCTATAAGGAATGGAAAGGGAATTTTTACCCCGAAGATATTTCTCCAAAAGATATGCTTAGCTATTATGCAAAACATTTTTCAACGGTTGAGATAAACAATACATTTTACCGCATACCAAAGAAAGAAGTTTTTGAATCCTGGAAAGAACAGGTGCCCGTAAAATTCAGGTTTATACTTAAAGCTCCACAGATGATAACTCACATTAAAAGATTAAAAGCCGATACCAAAGACATAGTTGAATATTTTACAAAAGTATCTTCAGCATTAAAGGAGAAAAGGGGAGTGGTGCTTTTCCAGCTTCCGCCAAGCTTTAAGCTTAACCTTGAACGGCTTGATGAATTTATAAATGTAGT
>JAUSIA010000048.1 GCA_030648225.1 Ignavibacteria bacterium
AAAATTTGATATGGAAGATGACATCCTGAGCAAGATAATTCAGAAAGGTGAACCCGAATTATTGAGTGACATTTCTCCAGCTGCTGAAGCAGATGTTATAAGGTATTATAATTCACCACAGGGAATAAGAAGTTTTGTTGGTGTTCCTCTCTTTTATGAAAAGCAGCTTATAGCAATAATAGCAATGGATTCTAAAGTTTCCGATGCTTTTGGAATAGAAACTATTTATGCTATGGGCAGGTTTGTCCGTGTTATTACAATGGTGATTTCAATTTTTGAGGAAAAGCATTCGGATAATGTATCGCAGCAGAGATTAAAAGGAATTTTGAGTTTAATAAGTCCCGAATATAAATTTGAAAGTGAACAGGATTTAGGATCGGCGCTTCAGAATTCAATAAGTCTTTTAATTCCCTGGGATGCTTTTGCATTTATTTATTACAAACCTGGTGAACAAAAATTTAAAACACAGAAAATCATAAATAATACTTCTTTAAAATACGTTGGGGAAGGTCTTGATGTTGATCTAAGCGGGACCCTGGTTGGTAAAACAATAACAACCGGGATACCTGTAAAAATTGATGATACTTCTTTAGCACAATACATAAGATTCTCTAAAGTTGAAGATGTAAGTTTTGACGGCTCTTTTGTTTCCATTCCTCTTGTTCATCAACATCAGAATTATGGAGTGCTTTGTTTTGAAAGTCTTAAAAAGAATGCTTACACAAATAGTGATGTTCAGTTTCTTAAGAATGCAGCAAATATTTTAGCGTTTGTAATTCATGCACATTCAACTCAATCTTTATTAAAGAATTTTATCTCTGTTGATATTGAAACTAAAGCATTAAATGTAAACACATTTAAAGAGAGAATGGCATCTGATCTTGTAAAAGCAAAGCAGTTAGATGTTTCCGGTGCGCTCGCTCTCGTTCGTATTGATGATTTTCTTGAGCAGGAATCTCTCTTTGATGATAATCCTTTGCCAAAGGTTCTCAAATCTGTTTCCGAAACAATCCTGCAGGAAATGACTCCTTTAAATCTTTTTGGCAGAATGGATGATAAAGTTTTTGGTGTTTTCTTTTTTAATGCTACACCCAAAGATGTTTTTCTATGGGCGGAAAAGCTTCGTGTTAAGATAGCCCGCAAGCCGATTGCAGTAGTAACAAAACAAACTACATACACAGTTTCTATCGGTGTAGCTTCAAGCCACAATAAAACTGATGTTGAAGAAGTAATCTACAACGCCGATCTTGCCTTAAAGAAAGCCTTAGAAAGAGGCGGTAATACGGTGCGGAATATTAACTGATGTTCAAGTTCAGTGTAAGTTCAAGTAATCTTAAATCTTTTAACTTCTTGAACTTGAACTTGCTCTTGAACTTGGGTAAGAGTATAGAGTAGCAAATGAACAACTTTTTTATCATTGTACTTGATGGCGTTGGTATAGGAGAACTTCCTGATTCATTCCAGTATGGAGATGAGGGAAGCAATACGCTGGTTAATATTTCTAGAGCTGTTAATGGATTGAACCTGCCAAATCTTACAAAACTCGGGTTAGGAAATATTGCAGAGATTAAGGGAGTTCCTCAAGTTTCAAATCCTCTCGCATCATTTGGGAAAATGAAAGAAATATCTAAAGGAAAAGATTCTACAACAGGACACTGGGAAATGGCCGGGCTGTTTGTTGATTTAGATTTTTCCTATTTCCCTGATGGGTTTCCAATTGACATTATTTCTAAATTCCTTTCTGAAACGGGTTGTAAAGGAGTACTGGGAAACAAAGCTGCATCAGGTACAGAGATAATTATGGAGCTTGGTGATAAGCATGTTGAAACAGGTTTCCCGATAGTTTACACTTCTGCAGATTCAGTTTTTCAGATTGCAGCACATGAAGATGTAATTCCTCTTGATAAACTTTATGAAATATGTGAAATAACACGGGAGAAAGTATTAGTTAGTCCTGTAAATATTGGCAGAGTAATTGCAAGACCTTTTGTTGGAAAAAAAGGAAATTATACCAGAACAGTGAACCGTAAAGATTTTTCAATAGATACTCCTGAAAAAACAATACTTGATATTTTATCTGATAATAAAATTACAACTGTTGCAATAGGAAAAGTAAATGATCTTTTTAACTACAGAGGTATAACTTTCCAGGAAAAAACAAAGTCTAATGAGGAAGGCTGCAAAAAACTATTAGAGAACGCAAAAATAGTAAACAGGTCTCTTATCTTTGCAAATCTTGTAGATTTTGATGTTTACTATGGACATAGAAATGATCCTAAAGGTTTTGCAGATGCACTAAAAGATTTTGATGATTTTCTTCCGTCATTTATTAAAAGTGTTGATGATAATGATGCGGTTGTTATTTCAGCAGATCATGGTAATGATCCTACTACTCCAAGTACAGACCATAGCAGGGAATATGTGCCGCTATTGTTTTTCAGGAAAAACAGGAATGGGAAAGATTTAGGAGTAAGGAAAACTTTTTCAGATGTTGCAAAAACTGCTGCTGATTTTTTCCATGTTGAGAATTCATTAAAAGGTAAAAGTTTTTTATAACATTGATAATAATTTTTTGTAAAACTATATTAGTTACCAGCTAATAAGCACATTCGAATAATCAGGAGGATAATTGTTTTTAGGAAGAATAATCGGAACAGTTTGGTCTACAAAGAAAGATGAAAATCTTATTGGTGCAAAATTCCTGATTGTAAGACAGCTTGATCTTAAGTTAAAAGAAAAAGATAATTTTGTTATTGCCGTTGATAGTGTTGGTGCCGGTGAAGGTGAAATAGTGCTTGTAGCTACCGGCAGTTCTGCAAGGCAGACAGAGTTCACAAAAAATAAACCGGTTGATGCAGTAATTATGGCTATTGTAGACAAGTTCGATGTCCCGCTAAAAAAATACTTACAGGAGCAAGAGAACCTAACTTAATTCCAGAAATAATTGAAAGGTTAGCATAACACATATCTTATAATAAAAAGAAAAAGGGAAAATTTGTTTTTAGGAAAAGTTATAGGAAATGTTTGGGCAACACAAAAGTATGAAGCGCTGCATGCATTTAAATTGATGTTTGTGCAGCCTATAAATGGTGAGAATGAAAATATTGGTGAGCCCATAGTTGCAGTAGATACAGTTGGAGCCGGGCCCGGTGAAATTATCTATTATATAACAGCTTCAGAAGCAGTAATACCACTACCTGTTGATATGGCTCCTGTGGATGCATCAATAGTTGGAATTGTAGATACGATAAATATGAAATCATAAAAAGAGGAAAAACGGTGAGGATAGTTAAACAGTTTACAAATCGTGAAAGCCAGTCATTAGATAAATACCTTCAGGAGATAGGCCGGGTTGATCTTCTAACACCTGACCAGGAAATCGAATTAGCTATAGGAATTAAGAAAGGTGATCAGAAGGCACTCGAAATTCTTACAAAAGCTAATTTAAGATTTGTTGTTAGTGTTGCAAAACAATACCAGAACCAGGGATTATCTCTCGGAGATTTAATAAATGAAGGTAATCTTGGATTAATAAAAGCTGCTAAAAGATTTGATGAGACAAGGGGTTTTAAATTTATTTCATATGCGGTATGGTGGATAAGGCAGTCAATCCTTCAGGCTCTTGCTGAACAATCAAGAATAGTACGTCTTCCTCTTAACCGTGTTGGCGCGTTAAATAAGATTGGTAAAGCTTACAGCAACCTTGAACAGGAATTTGAAAGGGAACCAAACGCAACAGAACTTGCACTGGAACTTGATATGAATGTAAGTGAAGTTGCAGATGCTTTAAAAATATCCGGGCGTCATCTTTCAATGGACGCACCATTCTCACAGGGAGAAGAAAACAGGCTTCTTGATGTTATTGAAAATGATCAGCAGCCTCCCCCTGATTATGTTTTAATGAATGAATCATTAAAAACTGAAATTGAAAGAGCTCTCTCAACTCTTACTGAAAGAGAAGCCGAAGTAATTAAGCTTTATTTCGGCTTAAATAAAGATCATTCCATGACTCTTGAAGAAATAGGAGAGAGATTTAATTTAACAAGAGAACGTGTAAGGCAAATTAAAGAGAAAGCGATCAGGCGTTTACGCCATGCATCCAGATGTAAAAATTTAAGATTTTACCTGGGTTAAAATTGGATTTTTATAAAAGAGAAAAAACATTTCTGTTTTTCATTCTTGCAGGTTTAATTTTAATAACCGGCTGCTCCTCTTCATCCAACTCCATCCGCTACGGTTCGAATGAAGACAATAAAGATGATAAAGAAAATCCTGTCCGTTATGGGAAAAATGAAAAGGAAGAACCGGAAGAGAATACGATTCCTGTTGATAATGAAGAAACCGATCCTGATGAAACTCCTGATGATTTAACTTCAGTTGACATTTCAATGCTTAAGCAGAAATATCATTCAATGGAGGGGAATTCCGGAATTACCTCTGAAGCAGCAACATTAAAAGAGACAATGCTTATGGAGATTATTAAGTATATGAATACTCCTTATAAGTTTGGTGGTAATTCGAGAGACGGTATTGATTGTTCTGCTTTCACACAAACTATTTACGGCAGTTGTTCACTGCAATTATTAAGAAGTGCAAGAGACCAATTTACTCAGGGAGTTGTGATTGATAAGAAAGAGGATT
>JAUSIA010000049.1 GCA_030648225.1 Ignavibacteria bacterium
CGGTGAATCAGCAAAAGAATATTTTCTTGTGCATGTGCCAGAATAATTTTAACACAGCAACAATTACTTCCAGAAGTTACTATGAAATCTTTTATCATAATTTTATTAACTGTTTTTCTAATCCAAAATTCTATAATTCCACAAACTGATTCTTTAAGATTGCCTGAAGAAAAAAGAGTAAGAAATATCAAAATGCTTACAGAAACAGGTGAAAATGCTGAAGCATATTTATCTTTTGATGAACATAAATTAATCTACCAAACTACTTTTGGTGATCTTCAGTGCGATCAGATATTTACAATGAATATTGATGGTTCAAATAAGAAAATGGTTTCAACAGGAGAAGGAAGAACAACATGCTCATATTTTCTACCGGGAGATACTTCAATTATTTATGCCTCCACTCATTTGGCAGATAAAAATTGTCCTTCACCACCTGATTTTTCAAAAGGATATGTCTGGAAACTTTATGAAACATTTGACATCTTTTCTGCAAAACCTGATGGAAGCAACCTAAGACAAATAACTACAACTAATGGTTATGATGCTGAAGCAACTGTTTCTCCAAAAGGAGATAAAATTGTTTTTACCTCAACGCGTGATGGAGATCCTGAAATTTATGTAATGGATATTGATGGAAGTAACCAGGAACGTTTAACTTTTGAGAAAGGTTATGATGGTGGCCCTTTCTTTTCTTTGGATGGATCAAAGATAGTTTTTCGTGCAAGCAGACCCAAAACTGAAAAAGAATTAATAGATTATAATGATCTGGTTCAAAATGGTCTTGTTCGTCCAACTGCTTTAGAGATTTATGTTATGGATTCAGATGGTTCTAACATTAAGCAAGTAACCAACCTTGGCAAAGCAAGTTTTGCTCCCTTTTTTCATCCTGATGGAAAGAGAATAATTTTTGCTTCTAATGTCAATAGTAAATCAGGGAGAGACTTTGATCTTTATATGATTAATACAGATGGAACTGGCTTTGAGCAAATTACATTTAATGATACATTTGATGGCTTTCCAATGTTTACAAGAGATGGGAAGAAACTTGTATTCGCCTCAAATAGGTTTAATAAGAATGAAGGAGATACAAATATTTTTATTGCTGATTGGGTTGAGTGAAAGTTCAAGTTCAAGTTCATGTTCAAGTTCAAGGGAAAGCCTGCAAACTGGTAGTTCATTATATTTTTAATAGTTTTTTTGATCTTGCTCCTGCTCTTGAACTTACTCTTGAACTTGAACTTGCATGGCAACGTAATTATTAAACACTAAAACAAAATTTGATTATGAAAAAATCACTAATTCTCTTTTTTATTCCCGCATTACTCTTCAATGGTTTCTGCCAAAGTGAAAAAGGAAATAATCCTGATATTACCAGTGAGGAAATAAAAGATCATTTAACTTACCTGGCATCTGATGAATTAAAAGGAAGATTCTCAGGAACACCTGAATTAAAAATAGCTGCAGATTATATTGAAGAACAATTTCAGAATTATGGGTTAAAGCCTTTATTTAAAGAAAGTTACAAAGAATCATTTAATTTTATTTCCGGCGTTGAGATAACCGGAAAAAATTATCTTGAGTTTAATGTGAAAGGAGAAGAAATTTCTCCAAATATTTCTGAAGAATACACCCCGGCACCATTCTCAGATAATATAGAAACTGAATCAGAACTTGTCTTTGTTGGCTATGGAATTTCAACTTCATCTTTAAATTATGATGATTATGCCGGAATAGATGTTAAAGATAAAATTGTTTTAGCACTTAGATATAATCCTGAATATGATAATCCTCATTCACAGTTTGATGAGTATTCTTCTTTCAGACAAAAAACTACAGTGGCAAGAGAAAAAGGAGCACGGACAATAATATTTGTGAATGGTCATCTGCCTAAAACTGATGAAGACAAGCTAATGGAATTTAATTATGACGGAGGCAGTGCTGTAACCGGAATTGGTGCCGTTCATTTTAAAAGAAATTTTGCCGATCGTCTTTTTGATTCACAAGGATTAAACCTTGAAGACTACCAGAAAAAAATAAGCGAATCGAAAACTCCCGCCTCTTTTATTTTTAAAGATGTAAAGGTAAAAATCAAAACAGGAGTTGAAGAAGTTCAAAAAGAAAGCTGGAATGTTGCAGGATATTTAGAAGGGAATGATCCGGTTTTAAAGAATGAATATATTGTTGTAGGTGCACACTTTGATCATCTTGGAATGGGAGAAACCGGTTCTCTTTACCGCGGTGATGATCCGCAGATCCATAATGGGGCAGATGATAATGCCTCAGGTACTACAGGAGTTTTAGAGCTTGCTGAGAAATTTGCTAATGAAAAAGACAAGCTCAAAAGAAGCATCTTATTTATTACTTTTTCCGGTGAAGAACTTGGTTTATTAGGTTCTGCTTACTTCGTAAATAACACACCAATACCTGTTTCTCAAATGAGCACAATGATTAATATGGATATGATCGGAAGATTAAATGAGAAAGATGAATTAATTGTTTACGGTATTGGAACTTCGTCTGGATGGAAAGAACTGCTTAACGCAACAAACTCTTATAATTTCAATTTAGCATTTCATGATGATGGATATGGACCAAGCGATCACTCCTCATTTTATGGAAAAAATATTCCGGTTTTATTCTTCTTCACAGGCACTCATCCTGATTACCACAGACCAGGTGATGATGCAGATAAAATTAATTTTGAAGGAGAGGAAAGAATACTTAATTATGTTTATGATGTTACTTATAAAATAAATACAGCGGAACAAAAACCTGAATATGTAAATGTTCCCAGAAAAGAAATGGGAACTACAGGAGGCTGGAAAGTTTATGTTGGCACAATTCCCGATTATGCAGCGAATGTTGAAGGATTTAGAATATCAGGAGTTAATGAAGGAAGTCCTGCACAAAAAGGCGGCATAAAAGCTGGTGATATAATGATAAGCTTCGGCGGCAAAAAAATTACAAATATATATGATTATGTTTATGCTCTCCAGGAACATGTTCCGGGCGATGTTGTTGAGGTGATTGTTCAAAGGAATAGTGAGGAAGTTAAACTGGAAGTTGAACTTGGGGCAAGATAAAATTAATTTATAATCTCGTTCAAAGCCCATCACTGATGGGCTTTATTATTTTTATTAAAATTATATTATGAACTGGTATCAAAAAGAAATAAACCTTGAAGCGAGAAGACGAGGTTTTCATGTAATAACAAGTGAAGTTATTAATCAGATTCCTGAAATAAAAAAAATTAAAAAAGGAATTCTGCATATCTTGATAAAACACACCTCAGCTTCTCTTACTATAAATGAAAATGTTTCTCCCGATGTCCGTTCAGATATGGAAAAACATTTTAACAAAATGGTTCCTGAAAATATAGCTTACTATGAGCATAATTCAGAAGGTCCGGATGATATGCCAGCACACATTAAAGCATCTGTTTTGGGAAGCAGTTTAACGATACCGATTTCAAATGGAGATTTGAATCTCGGCACCTGGCAGGGAATTTATTTATGCGAACACCGTAATAATGGCGGAAGCAGAAAGTTAGTTGCTACAATTTATGGAGAAGAGTAGCACAGATTAATAATCTGTGCTACGATTTATTCTAATAATAAAACCTGAACCCAATCCTCGCCATCATTCCGGTCATATCGAACTCACGTTCAAAAGTTCTTTTAATACCATCATTACCTTCTACTTCATATTCCCAGCTCGGCATTGAGGAATGATATGTTAGCTCACCAAATATTTCTGATCTTCTGCCAAGGTCGAATGATAAACTCAGACCAAGCCGCCAGTTAAAATCAAAAGCTCCTTGCAACTCACTCTTATCTGTATTCTGAAAATTGCGATAATGAATTATGAGAACTTCAGCACCAATTCCACCATTAACCAAAAGATTTACAAAAGGAGAAAGAGGAAATTTAGCTGTTGCAGTTAACATTACGGGAAGATCATGAAGATTTGTTTTAGCCCTGAGTTCATTTATTGAACCACCGGCAATTCCATACAGCTCATTAAATTCTGAAACAAGTTTTTTATCAACATAACTTTTATGAAACCAATCTATACTCCAGCCAAAGTTAAAACCATAATCAATATATTTTCCTCCTTCATAACCGATAATAAATCCTCCTTCAGATGCGGCTGGATTAAAGTGTCCTAATTTTATTGCTGATGTTCCCCATTGTGAAAATGCTGTGGCAGGAATTAAAAAGAAAAACAATAAAAATGCTTTTTTCATACTATCCTCAGTTTGTAAGACTTTGCAGAAAAACAAACCGGATGCCATTAAAAAAGCATTCTAAAAGTAATAGATTTTATTTTTATTGTTTATAAAAAAGTACATGTTATTAATTCAAGTAGACAATCAAAAGAGAAATGGAGTTACTTATTCATAACCCCATTTCTTTTTATTTGCAGCAACCTGTTCAGGTTTAGGCATTGGTTCATCCGGCCTGGTGGGGACAAATCTCGGCTGCCCGACTATTCTTGCATTCAATTCAATATCATCCTTAAAAATATCG
>JAUSIA010000061.1 GCA_030648225.1 Ignavibacteria bacterium
ATTATGATATTCTGCTCGGTGCAATGGTTGGTTTTGCAGGACTGCTGCCAACTATTGAAGCAGTTAAGAGAGGAAAAAGAATTGCCCTGGCAAACAAGGAAACTCTTGTTGTTGCAGGAGAGTTAATAACTACGCTTGCTAAGGAACATAAAGCAGAAATCATTCCTGTTGATTCTGAACATAGTGCAATTTATCAATGTCTTGTTGGAGAAAAGATCGAAGAAGTAGAAAAACTTATTCTTACTGCTTCAGGAGGTCCTTTCCTTAACAAAAGTAAAAAAGATTTAGACAATGTAACAGTTGAAGAAGCGCTTGCTCATCCAAACTGGAAGATGGGAAATAAAATAACAATTGATTCTGCATCTTTAATGAATAAAGGACTCGAAGTAATTGAAGCTCACTGGCTTTTTGGATTTCCAAAAGAGAAGATTGAAGTGGTTATTCATTCCCAGTCAATTATTCATTCAATGGTAGAATTTGCTGATGGTTCGATTAAAGCGCAGCTTGGTGTTCCGGATATGAGGCTGCCGATTCAATATGCTCTTTCTTTCCCGGAAAGATTAGAGAATGATTTTGCAAAGACTGATTTTAAAAAAATCAAAGAGCTTACTTTTTCCGAACCGGATTTAGATAAATTTAAATGCCTGCAGCTTGCTTATGATACTCTTTCAACTGCTGGTACTGCACCATGTGTTCTTAATGCAGCAAATGAAGTTGCAGTTGAAAAATTTCTGAATGGTAATATCAGCTTCAATCATATTCCTTTAATTATTGACAGAGCATTGGATAAGATTGAAAATCATAAATCCCCCGATCTTGAAACGATAATTGAGTGTGATAAAGCTACACGCAAATTTGTGGAAAGCCTCACTTAATATAATTTTTCTTAAATTCTTTACGGCATTTAATTTGTTTTATTTTATATTTTTAAAAATGAACTAAAGGAGTTATCCAGGTAAATGGACTATATCATTTATTTCGCTATTACAATAGGCATTCTTGTTTTTGTTCATGAATTCGGTCATTTCGCAGCTGCTAAACTCTGTGGAATGAGAGCAGATGTTTTTGCTATTGGTTTTGGCAAACGTCTTTTCGGATGGAATAAGATAAAGGGATTTACTTTTGGAGAGCTGCCAAAAGATTTTGATGGACAGGGAAACACCGATTACAGGCTTTGCCTTTTACCTTTAGGCGGTTATGTTAAGATTGCGGGAATGGTTGATGAAAGCATGGATGTTGAATTTGCAAATAAAGAACCACAGCCTTATGAATTCCGTGCTAAACCGGTTTGGATGAAAGTAATTGTAATTACTGCCGGTGTTTTAATGAATCTTTTTCTTGCCTGGGTAATTTTCTGGGGTCGAAATTATTTCCAGGAAAAACCAATTACCAAAACTACAAGCATAGGTTTTGTTATTCCCAATAGCCCGGCAGATTCAATTGGCTTTGTTGCAGGGGATGAAATACTTGCAGTTAATGGGAAATCAGTTAACAACTGGGAAACATTAAATGAAGAACTTTTTATAAATACATTAGGACAGGATCTTTCACTTAAAATTGAACGAAATGGTAAAGTTGAGTACATCTCATTTCCCCGTTCTAAAATTCCGGATGAAACAACTGACAGATTTCTTCTGCCGGAAGGGTTAAGCAAACCAATTATTAATGAGGTTGTGAAAAACTCTCCTGCTGAAACGGCTGGAATTCTTAAGGGAGATGTTTTTCTTAAATTAAATGATGATCTGGTTTACACAAGTTCTCAGGTAACACAAATAATTCACGAAAATAAAGGGAAGGCAATCAATATTCTTTTAACCAGAAATAACGATACTTTAGATGTCGCTGTAACTCCGGGTGAAAAAGGTGAAATCGGAATTTATATAGGACATGACTTTACAGGTAAAATTGATTATAAAAGTTACAGCTTCTTCGAAGCATTTTATTTTGGATGGCTTGATATCGTTAAAATGACCAACCTTACTTTCAGCATGCTTGGAAAAGTAATTGGGGGTGAAGTAGAATTTGGAAAAGCTTTTGGAGGCCCGGTCAGGATTGCCCAATTCGCAGCCCGTTCCGCTGATTCGGGTTTATTAAGTTTTCTTTATTTTCTTGCATTGTTAAGTTTAAGCTTAGCAATAATTAATATTTTGCCTTTCCCGGTACTTGATGGCGGCCATCTCATTATCATTTTAATTGAAGGAATAACCAAGAAAGAAATTCCGGTTAAAGTTAAGATTGCAATTCAGAATACCGGCTTCGTAATTCTTCTGCTCTTAATGGCATTTATAATTTATAATGATATCCTGACGCTTTGATTTGATTTCAAACCCACCCCATCCCTCCCTTTAGTAGAGGCAGCGTGAAATCTAAAAATAGCCACGACTTTTAAGTCGTGGATAAGTAATACAAGATCAAAATTGGGCTTTAGCCAAGATTTTATTAGAAACTGTGGCTAAAGCCAAAATTTAATTATCAATTTCTCCACGAGCTAAAGCTCGTGGCTATAAAAATTTTAATTTTCACATAGTCGCTTAGTAAAAGGAGGGAGAGGAATCTTGAACTTGGCTCTTCATTTTCCATTCTGAAAACAACTCCACACATCCTTGTTTAATACCTCTGATAATAAATGATAAGAGCATTATCATCATATAAGTTAATTTTGAATTGAAAAAACATGATTTTCTTTTAACAGTGATAAGACTATATTAACAATGCTTTATGTATCGAAAGGACTAGAGAAAGGCAGCTACTTAAACAAACATCTGCCTTTATCAAACGGAGTGGGAGAAAAAAAACAAAAGATTGACAAGAATAAGCTTTATAAAATTTGCCAGATTACTGGCTGGTCTGCTTATGCAATTTTAAACTTAGTTGTTCTTGCAGCTGTTGATACTTTAACCTGGCAAAAAATTATAAGCACAGTATTTCTTTGTGCTGTTGGTTTATGGTTTACACATCTATACAGGGGACAAATAAAAAAGAATAACTGGGTCGTGCTTTCTTTAAGAAAATTAATACCGAGAATTTTTGCTGCGAGCATAATAATTGGGACTATTTTGTTTTCTCTTCTTTATACTTCAAACCAGTTTTTTGAAATTTATGATCCTTCCAAATTCAAACCATCCTCAATATTAGTTGGAACTGTAAACCTGAGCAGCGTAATTATTTTCTGGTCACTTATCTATTTTGCTTTTCATTACTTTGAAAATTATAAAAAGGCTGAGATCGAATCTTTAATATGGGAGAATGCAGTAAAGGAATTTGAGCTAAGAACTCTTCGCTCTCAGCTTAATCCGCATTTTATGTTCAATGCTCTTAACAGCATAAGAGCTTTGATAAAAGAAGACCCGCAGAATGCACAAACTGCCGTTACAAAACTTTCCAATATTTTAAGGTACGCACTTAAAATTGAAAGGGCAGAGTCTGTTCCTCTTGATGAAGAGATACAGGCTGTTGAAGATTATCTTGCACTTGAAAAGATCCGTTTTGAAGAAAGATTAAAATATGAAATAAAAATTGATTCAAAATCGGGAAGAATAGAAATCCCGCCAATGATGATTCAGACTCTTGTTGAGAATGGAATTAAGCATGGCATTACAAAAAGGACCGAAGGCGGAAAAATTAATATAGAAACAAGTTTAGATGATTCGAAGCTTCATATAAGAATTAAAAACACCGGACAAATTGATCCTGATGCAATAAAAACTTCTACAGGTTTTGGGATAAATAATACCAAACACAGGCTTAGTCTCATCTATGGAGAAAAAGCACAATTTCAAATATCAAATCAAAATGAAAAAGAAGTTCTGGCAGAACTTATAATTCCAATCCCACCATTAGAGGGATAAACAGGAGGAACAAAGAATGAAAGCATTAATAGTTGATGACGAAAGACTCGCAAGAGTTGAATTAAAAAGATTGCTTCAGCCATTTAAAGAAATAAATGTTGTTGGCGAAGCTGTAAATGTTGAAGATGCACTCGAAAAAATAACTCAGCTTAACCCTGAGCTTGTTTTTCTTGATATCCAGATGCCGGGGAAAAGCGGTTTCGATCTGCTTGAAGAATTAGACAGCGTTCCAACAGTTGTCTTTACAACAGCTTATGATGAATATGCACTAAAAGCATTTGAATACAATGCTATGGATTACCTCCTGAAACCAATTGAACCAAAAAGACTTGAAGAAACGGTTAAAAAGCTTATCGAAAAATATAAAAAGGAAAGTGTTCGGCAGGTTGACAGCAAAGTGCTTACTGAAAAAGACCAGGTATTTGTTAAAGATGGAGACAGATGCTGGTTTGTTAAGCTGGAAACAGTCAGACTTTTAGAATCAGAAGGTAATTATGTTCGTCTTTACTTTGATGAGAATAAGCCGCTCATTTTAAGAACCTTAAACTATCTTGATGAAAGATTAGACAGCAAATCATTCTTCCGTGCTAACAGGAAACATATTATTAATCTTAAATGGATTGACAGCATTGAAACATGGCTTAACGGAGGCCTCCTTGTAAAGCTGAAAGGCGGACATAAAATTGAAGTCTCACGAAGACAGGCGATTAAGTTTAAAGACAGGTTAAGCTTGTAAACTTACTACACTGTTCTAAATAATTCATCTTTGGCAATTAAAAATAATTTTTTCTTCATTGCTTCTTTAAACTCAAGATAATAAGTTATCAGTGCTATAAGGAAGACAGATATGAACACTATAAAATATCTACTTTTGTTTTTTTATTTCATTCTAATTTCTTGTAATGAAAAATCAAATCCCATTGCTTCAAATGTTGATTTTTCATACTTGTATGTAAATTGGGTACATGCATATGAAGAAGAGAATATAAATGACTCAATAAAAATATTTCGTCCAAACGATTACAAAACATTCCCACCATCTCGCTATAGAGAAATGCTTTCGTTTAAGCAAGATAGTAGTTGTGTTTATTTGGTTTTAGCTCCAAATGATGCGCATTATTTTCAAAACGGAAGATGGAGTTTAATTAACAAAGAAAAAAATATTATAAAAATTCTTGATTCATCTAATACAGTTTATAAGAAATTCCAAATTATTGAACTCAAGCAAAATATATTAAAAATTATCTTGGTTGATTAAGATTATTTTCTTGAGTTTTACTGTAGCCTTTCCACGCAGCTGAGATTTCTCCCTGCCGGTCGAAATGACAATTACTCATATCTTGTTCTTTCGAAGGAATCCTCGACTGAGAAATCTTTCTCTACCGTTTGAAAAAAAAGCTAATTAAACAATTCCCACGCTAATCCAAAACGTATTCCTCTTTCCCTCATTGGGTAATAAGGAACAATAAAATATTGTTCGCCAAAAAGATTTTCCCATGAAAAATAAACTATTGCAACCTGCTGAATTATACCTGCAACTGTAAAATCAATCTGGTAAATTGATCCGAGATTTTCTGATTCAAAATCATAATACTTAAGAACAAATCCGGTTTTTAAATCGAGGTTCCTGTTGAAGAGAATATCTTTATAGAAAATTCCTCCATGAACATGCATTTTTATTTCTGAAGAATTATGAGTTTGATTCTCATCAAACGAGTTGTAATTAAATTTTCCTTCAAGCCCGATTTTCCAGAAATCATAAGTTAGATCCGCTGAAACTCCATTTAATTTCCCGGCTGAAACAGGTGATGAAGTGGGTAAAACAAAAGTAATGAAAGATAGAACCGGATAATTATTTTCTCGTCTATATAATCTAACGTTTGCAAAAAGTTTGTCATACTCTATCCTTGCACCAATTTCATATACATCCGTCTCCAGATCATAAAGAAAATCAAACCTGCTTATACCTCCATACAAACTGAGGAGATTTAAAACCCTAAATGTAACATCTCCTCCAAAGCCATGAAGAGAGCTGTTAAGATTTGAATAACTAGTGAGCTTATAAAAGAATGAAGGAATTAAAATACTGTCCAGCAGGTACAAAGAAAAAACCGGCGAGACTGAAAAAACATTATATTCTGTTTTTTCTCTCTGAAAGCCGGAGATAGTATCAACAAAATAATAGTTCAGCTCTCTTTTCTCCAAAACTCCGTTAAGTTCAATATTCAGAAAGGAAGGTGAATAAGATTGTCTTAATCCCGTTCCCCAAACATAATTTTTAATTTCATTATTAGATGGGATACCTGAATATTTTTCTTGAGATGAATGATAATAAAAGTTTAAATCGGAATGGAATTCACCAAATTTTCCAAGTGCTCTTAATTTAAATTTATCCCAACTTACTTCCTGTCTTAAAATCAGATTAATAACAGGAGCTTGTAAAGGATCAAAAAGAACACTGTTTATATCACTAGTAATTTTTGAAATGCTGTCAACATCAACTCCTCCAAAAAAACCAAGTTCAGAACTTACTAATGAATAAGAACCGATTAGATTAATTGAATTGGAAAGGAAATACTTCAGCTTAACATTTGCCTGCCAGATGCTGAAATCGCTGTTTCTGTATATCCCATCAAAATTCCTGTTAGTAATATCAAAAAAAAGATTGAACTTATTCAGGAAGGAAGCATTAAAAATTCCATCTACGAATGCTTCACCTTCAGGACCTTCATAATATTTTATCCTTGTATAAGGGGCAGGTGTTATAAAATCTTTTTCTATAAAATTTACAGATGCTATATAACTATCAGCCCCATAAAGAAATCCTCTTGGTAAAGGAAGAATCTCAATTGAATCTATTAATTCATTCTGGATGAGATTGATATCAAGCATATTTGTATATCTGTTATTAAAAAGAATTCCATCAGAAAAAAAACCTATTCCTCCAAAACCGTTTCCATAAAGAATAAGTTCATTAGGCTGCCCAATCATACCTTTATCTTTTAAATAACTGAATCCAGCAGGTGCAAAAAGATCACCCGTGTACCTGTAATCGAGCTTGTTAATGGTTTCCCTGTTTATAAAAAAACTCACATTATAAAATGGATTATGATATAAAGGATAAAGTGTATCAACCTTTACCAGTGAATCTTTAGTGCTTGTGAGTGTGGTATCGGAAGAAAGAGTGTCCTGGTAAGTTACAAAAGAAGAATCGGTTAAAGTTTTAATTGTATCAGCAACAGTTGTACCAACTTCCTGGGAATAAAGGTTTGAACAAACAAGAATAACCGAAACAAGAAAAAAATTCATTCAACCGGTTTAATTAATAGCAAAATTCAAACCGAAAATATAGAATTCAATGATAAGCTACAAAGCAGATAGCTGGTTTATACAATAAAATCAGGTATAAAATAAGGCCGTTGAAAGAAAAAAAATTTTTTTTTTGGCTTAAAATTATTTTGTTTGTTTAAAATAATCTTTATTTTCGTTACGGAATTTATTAATAAACTAAACAGAAGGGTAAATAAAATGGCAGATACCAAACCAATGACCAAATCCCAGATTGTTGACCACCTGGCAGCAAAAACCGACGTTACGAAAAAAATTGCAAACCAGTTCCTTGAAGAACTGAGCAAGCTTGCTTATAAAGAAGCAAAAAAATCTTTTACTTTCCCGGGTATTGGAAAGCTTATTGTTGTTAACCGCAAAGAAAGGATGGGAAGAAATCCTGCTACCGGTGAACAGATTTTGATTCCGGCAAGAAAAGCTTTAAAGTTCAGAATTGCTAAACATGCAAAGGATGCTGTTTTACAAAAATAAGTAGCAGCCTGCATTTTTTTGCCCTTTTGTTTTTTAACAGAAGGGCTTTTTTATTTCATTTAACCGGAGCTAATGTACTTTGGGGAAAAGCTGAATATTCATCAACAATTGTTTACTAAATTTTGTTGTTTCATTTCTATTAACTAATTTCAACTAATTAATTATCGGGCGAAATGATTGCTCTGTTAAAAATATTTCTCTTTTTAGCTCGTCCTATTTTTATCCAGCTTGGATTTAATAAAACCGTTTTAGCTAACAACTATCAAATATACCACTATGTTTTTAAAAATGATAGGAGTTGATATGAAAACTTTGAGTCGCATAATATTTTTTACAATAATTTTTATTTCTGATTTATCAGCTCAAACGCCACAATGGGAATTTCTAGGTTTAAATAATGAACAGATATTTGATATTGTTATTGATGATAGCTCAAACATTTATCTGGCTTCTGACGAAGGAGTATTTAAATCTACAGACAATGGAATTACTTGGATTTTTAACAACAACGGATT
>JAUSIA010000066.1 GCA_030648225.1 Ignavibacteria bacterium
TTAAGTTAAAGAGAACACAGATTTTCGCAGATATACGCAGAAAACTTTATGTACGCAAAATTCTGATAATCTGCGTTCATCTGCGTCCAATGATTATTCAAATTATAAAACTCTGAAGGACTTAAAACAACCTTTTTTTGATATTGTTATTTATTGACATTGATGAATGAATTTGTTAAAAAGTTCTCAGTTTATATTCGATAATAATTCATTTTCTAAAGTTCTATATGAAATCGCAAGAACATATAAAAGTAATAGCAATAACCATTGGATAGTCTCCACAAAGAGATCGTGGAGGGAAATGACTAATATGTATAATTCCAAAAATAAAATTATTCAAGCTTATGCAGTGTGGTTTCTTGGAATTTTCATTTTTACCCTGGTTCTAAGCGTACATGCCGGCGATGAAGAAATTGATTCCCTATTTACCCCTGTTACTTCCATGTATTCTGCACCTGATGATGCGGCGGTTGGTGTGGCAATCCCTGGCAGTCAGCAGGATGTTATTATTAACCTCGTCCCTTTGAAGTCCAAAAGTGAAGCATATGGGAAAGTGCGTATTGATTTCCTGGATCACAGTATCATGGTAAGGCGTACGAAATTTCTTGCAGGTCTGAAGGAGAGCGTAACATGGATTGGAAAGCCTGAAAATCTGGATGGTTCAGTTGTCATGTCTGTCTGTGGTAATGTCCTTTTTGGCTGCATTGAACTGAAAGATGAGGTTTACAAAATAGAACCTGTCCGCGGCACTAATACCCATCGAATTTTTAAACTCGACCCGGAGAAAGCCGCCCCTGTGGACGATGGCGGTTTAGTTCCACCAAGAGACGAATTTCCCGCTGAAATGAACCAAATTGCTGCCATTCCTGCGGGAAAAGATGACGGCTCGGTTTTTGATGTGCTTGCCTTGTATACCAACGGTTTTGCGGAGGCATATCCAGGCGATGAGCTTGTTGCACAAATCAGTTACCTGGCAGGTGTGGCAAACACCTCCTATGCAAACAGCGAGGTTACCCTTACTGCGCGAGTTGTTGGTCTTCGGGAAGTTGATTATTCAGACAATGGAAAGATGGCTGGTACCCTTGATGATTTGACAGACGGGAAAGGTGTCTTTTCCAAGGTAGCCGCTTTGCGGAATCAACTGGGCGCTGACCTGGTCGTCCTTTTGAGGGTTTTCAAGGATGATAATGATGCCTGTGGTCTAGGATGGCAGATGTTGTCGCTGAGCAATTCCTTTGAAAAATGGGCATTTTCGGTAGTTCAAGTAGGTATGATCACCCAGGGAAATAGCATTTCGTACTGTACAGATCAAACCTTAGCGCATGAAATGGGGCACAATATGGGCTGTGATCATGACGCCGCATATGGAACCAACGGAGTATTCAAATATTCATACGGATACTGCTTTTATCCTTATAAATCGGTCATGGCTTATTGCACCAGTGCTGAAACGAGGGTCAGCCATTTTTCAAATCCGAATGTGTCTTATGACGGCATTGCTACCGGCGCGGAGGACGCCAATAACGCCCAATCAATAAACAAAGTTAAACAAACCATCTCACAATTCCGGGATTCAAAATGCTTAGGAGCAATGACCGTGTCTTCAAACAGTCTTTTGCTCAATAGAGAAGGGAGCAGCGAAGTACCGGTAACGGTAACGGTTACAGGCGAGTACGATTATCCGGTGGAAGGCGAGACATTGAATGCGAAGGTTAATGCGGCTGGAAAAAAGCTCATATCAATTTCACCATCCAGCAATACGACAGATTCCAATGGTCAGGCGACATTCACGATAACTGCCGGGAAAAAGAACGGAAAAGCAAAAATTACTTTTGAGTCGGATTGCCTGAAGAAATCGATAACAACTAAGGTTAGGTAAAAAATAATTCACTACGGATAGTCACGAAATTACACGGAGTTTAACCTAGGCCGTCGGCAACTAAATATTCCCCTCCCTTGACTTCGTCGTGAGCTCAGTCGAACGATGGAAGGGGTTCGGGGAGGGTGCGTAGCTTTTTCTTTCTCCCCGACCTTTCCTCTTATTTCTCCGTGTTCTCTGTGGTGAACTATTATGTTTTTTAGAATCACATCACGCACCTGATCGAGTAATTCCATGGAGTAACTCACTTTCAGTAATTTATTCTTTCATATTTTTATGTTGACATAATACATTTACTTCTATATATCTACAACAGATGAGTAAGGGACTTTGAAAGCAATGCAGGTAGCCGAAGAAAAAATAAAAATTTAAAATCTAATCATAAGAAAAATGGCTGACTTCAAAGCGTGGGTTATACAACTAAAAACTGAACAACCAGAACTAAGTGATTTTATCACGAAGCTTGAAGGTTTTATTTCAGATACAGGTTTTAATGCCGCTAAGTTTGAGAAAGCAGTGGAAACAAGGTTGAATAAAATTGAAACCGATGTAACGAAATCATTTAAAAAGGAAGCGGATGCTTAAAATAAAGAAGATAACAATTGAGAATTTCAGAGGCATTAGATTGCCTATTGTTATTGACTTTATGAATGGCAATAATTACACTTCTGCATTGATATATGGTCGTAATGGAACTGGTAAAAGTTCCATTGTTGATGCCTGGGAATGGCTCAATCGTTTTCAAATACTTCACCTCAGTCGTGAAGGAGTTTTATTTACAGATTTTCCTCATAAAGCATCTGGTGGAAATAACTCTTATATTTCAGTTGACTTTCATCACTCAACAATAAGCACTGTAAAAGCTACATTCAACAGTAGGAAAATAACAACACCAACCATAACAGGAGAATACGACCAATTCATAGCACTCAGCACCTATCCGAATTATTTGCGTTACTCAGACCTTCAGGATTTTGTTTACAAAACAAAAGCGGAGAGATACAAATACATAGCTAAGTTCTTTGGTCTTGAAAAATTCTCTCTCTTACAAGACACATTGCAAGCTGCAATCAATAAGCAAATATCGAACTTGCAAAATCACCAAACCCAACTTAATGCAAGCACTGCAGCTATAAACGCCATTACAGGGTTCAAAACAGTTGATGAAAATACTGTTGTAAAATTCATCAATTCAATTGGTGGAAAACACAAACTCCCTGCAATAACTCAATTCAAAGAAGCAGATTCTATAAGAACTGCTTCGGAAAATATTGTCAGCGCAAATCCGGTAACTAAGGAACTCACAGAGTGGCAAGCTTTTCAAAGAAAGCAAGATCAGTTTTATACAATAGCTCCGGTAAAAGCAAATTGCACAGCATTGGAAAAAGTTTTCACTGACTTAAAGAAGAATGAAGAAAGCATCAAACAGTTAATTCTATCAAACCTCTATGAATTAAGTATTGAAGTATTTCCAACACTTGAAGACAAAACGAAATGCCCTGTTTGCGATAATGAATTTGAAGGTGATTTATTAAAGCACATCAAAGAGAAGCACAGCACTTTAGATGCGCTCAATAAAAAGAAACTAGAATTTGATACAAAGAAAGCAGCGTTAGAAAAACAGTTTGAAAATCTAACAAGGAAAATAGCAGCTATTCAATCAGAGAGCAGCGCAATTATTTTAACAGCATTAAAAGCTTTCTTTGATGATTTGAATACGATTAACGCTACACTTCCCACCATTACCGCAACGCTTAAAAAGCAACTCAAAGACCTCTGTAAAATTGAAATTAGTTCTGACCCTGCTATTGCTAAAATTGAAAGCATCATCACAAGTGAAGCTGCCAACAAAAAAATAGTTACAGATAAAATTACTGCATTATCAAAAGATGAAGAAACCAAGACATTAGCTCAGGATTTCACCAACATTTCCAATATAATAAGCGGCTTCAAAAGTTTTTTAGTGAACACAGAAAAGGTGAAATTCTTAACAACCATCAGTGCAAATCTGAATAATTTTTTTTCAAAACTCACTTCGTTTATTCAAACCAAAATACAAACAACATTCACAACAATTTCTGCTGATGTAGTGGATTGCTTCAATGCTTTAGAAAGTTCAAATCAATTCATTAAAAATCCCGAGTTAAAACTTATCACTGACAAAGACAAAGCAGTTGAATTGGAAATTGAATTTGTT
>JAUSIA010000075.1 GCA_030648225.1 Ignavibacteria bacterium
CAAACATTTCCAGCCCCATTAATAATCTTTCTTCACCGGAAAGTCTGGCAAATAGTTCATCCTGGATTTTTTTTGCTTCCTGGGATGTATCATTCATTTTTAAGGCTCATAAGAAAATTATAGAGATCTAACTTTTTTGCCCATTCAAATAAGTATTCTTTATCGTAAGTTGAAATTAATAAATTTTTAATATCTCTTTTCTGTAATTCTGAATCAGAATCTTTTGCCCAGCTTAACTTTGAAAGGATTAAATCTTCTTTACTAACAATAAAAAGTTCAATACCAGAAAACTTTACTTTTATTCTTCTGTTAAACTCAACAATCCTGTATTCTTCTGATTTCCGGATAACGAAATCAATTTTAATTGAGCTTCCCAAATGAATAAGATTAAACATAAAAGGATGTTCAATTGAATCTTTGATTGCTTCGGGTGAAATATAGTATCCATTTCCAAATATTCGCACAAAGCTTTCTACCTGCAGCTTATTTAATTCAACAACTATATCAATGTCTCTTGTCATTCTTGGCTGAGCATAATACATCATAGCTAAAGAACCCGTTAACATATAAGGAACCTTTATAGAAGAAAGTTTTTCCGTTATATCTTTAAGTATGTCAAGTTCTGTTTTCAAGATCAAGATTTTATGGTAATGATAAATTTATAAATTCCTCAGCATAATCATCCACAGTTTCATAAATGCGGACTGAAACTTTCTTAATATTTTTCGGCAGGCTGATTTTCTTTATCTCATTAAGAAAATATTTGCAGATATTCTCTACTGTTGACTGGAATTCAACTACCACCATTTTTGATTTCATTTTTTTGAGGAAAGAGATTATCTCTTTATCTTCATTATAAACCATAAAAGCATGATCGAGTTTTTCAATTATAGGATTAATTATTTTCTTTATTTCATAATAATCCATCACCATTCCTGATTCAACTACTTCACCTTCTAGCTCAATAATCATTTTATAAGAATGGCCATGGATATTTTTGCATTTATCAAAATGTTCCGGCAAGCGATGTCCCATTTCCCATCTGAATTCTTTGGCAATTTTCATCAGACACCTTTAGCTGCCGGATCCCAGATAAATTTATGCATCTGAAGCTGGAATCTTACATTTAATTTATCCTCAAGTATCCACTCAACTAATGTTACTGGTTCCAGTTCACCAAATACAACTGAGAAGAGAATGCTGCATTTGCTGATGAGTTTATATTTTTCAATTATTTCTTTTGACCAATCATAATCTTCCCTGCTACCGATAACAAACTTTATTTCGCCGGTTGATTTTATAAAATCAATATTCTCATAAAGATTTTTCTTCAGCATTCCGCTTGAGGGACATTTAAGATCCATTATAATCATTACTCTTGTATCAACATCTTTGATGGGAAGGCTTCCACCTGTTTCAAGCATAACTTCATAGCCTTCATCGCACAACTTTTTCATAAGTGTAATGCATTCCTCCTGAACAAGAGGTTCGCCGCCTGTTATTTCGACAAGTTTACAATCGTACTTTTTTATTTCCTCAATTATTTCCTCAACAGCATAATCTTTTCCCTCATAAAAAGCATATTCTGTATCGCAGTAAGTGCATCGGAGATTACAGTAAGTCAATCGAATAAATATACAAGGTAACCCAGCTTTGGAGCTTTCACCCTGTATTGAGAAATATATTTCGTTTATTTTAAGCAAGCTAATCCCTGTATTTAATTTACATACCGAAGTCTGTGCTACGTATATCAATATTCGTGATAAAATTACAAAAAGTACAATTTGACATCAAACAGGTGAATGGATATATTTGGACTCCATTTTTCAAAATAATAAGGTTAATTAATGGCATCGCATAAATCAGCTAAGAAAAGAATTCGTTCAAGCGAAAGAAAAAGAGAAGTTAATAAAAGAGTCGGATCAAGAATAAAAACCCTATACAAAAAAACACTCAATACAACCGATGCAGCCGAAGCAGAAAAATTATATAAGGAAGCTGTTTCCATCCTGGATAAAAGTACAGTAAAAAATAAAATTCATAAAAATAATGCTTCACGTAAAAAAGCTGCTTTAACACGTCATCTTAATAAGCTGCAAAAAGAAACTTCTAAGTAACACATTAGATATAATTTGTAGCACAGACTTAAGTCTGTGTTACGGTTACTACGATTACAAATCTTCAATAGCATCAATACCTTCAGGCATAGGAAGATAAAATTTTATTGGCTGAACAACACCCGTCTTCTTTTCCAATCTTTCGACTTTCTTCCTGATAATTACACTATGTTCTATATGAATTCCATCTTCAATGATGGAACCAAAGACATAGCTTGTCCCTTTAATTAGAACTCCCTGTCCGATACGCAAAGGATATTCATCGCTGCCAGTCATATTAACGCTTGATTCAATCCTGGTTCTGTCCCCGATAATAATATTTCCTTTTATGATATCTCCGGAAAGTATCTGAACATTGTTACCGATTTTAAATGTCTGGTTTGGAAAACATGAAAGATGAACGTTCTGCCCAATCTCAACATTCTGCCCAAAATGGACATTACCATTTACATAAACATTTTTATGCAGCACAAGATTATAATTAAGCTTAACACCTTTACCTATGTGAACGCCTCTCCCAATATAAATATCAAGAGGAATGTTTTGCTTATCCATTTTAATAATATCTTCAACAACATTTTCATGAATGAAGAAATCATCCGGATC
>JAUSIA010000265.1 GCA_030648225.1 Ignavibacteria bacterium
GAAACTATAAAAAAAGCTCTTGCTATGGGAGCCGATGATGGAACCCTTATTAAAACAGGAAAAGATTTTGATTCAGTCGGAGTAGCTAAAATACTTTCAGAAGAACTAAAGTCTTACAATTTTGATATTATTTTTTGTGGCAAGCAGTCAGTTGATTTTGATGACAGTGCTGTACCTCAAATGCTTGCCGAGTTTCTTGGGTATTCCTGTGCAACTGTTGTTGTTGATTTAAAGCTTGAAGGAAATAAAGTAACAGCGGAAAGAGAAATCGAAGGCGGAAGAGAAGTTGTTGAACTTGAACTGCCTGCTGTTATAGCTGCACAGAAAGGATTAAATGAACCTCGTTATGCATCGCTTAAAGGTATAATGGCTGCAAAGAAAAAGACCATTACTGAAAAACCTTCTGCATTTTATGAAAATCAAACTGAGATTCTTAAAATGCACACACCACCGGCTAAGCAGCCTGGTAGAATTTTAGGAACAGATATTTCTGCAGTCACCGAATTAGTTCGGTTGCTTAGAGAAGAAGCGAGAGTAATTTAAAAAGGAATAATGGAATGTTGGAGGATTGGAATAATGAAATTTTGGAATAGTGAATTAGAAGATATTGTCCCTATTATTCTATTTCTCCACAACTCCATTATTCCAAACATTGTTTAAGGAGAGTTATTAATGCCGAATAAAATTCTTGCGGTTCTTGAACAAAGAGAAGGTAAACTAAAAAGATTTGCTTTTGAAGTTGTTGCTGCAACGGTTAAACTTGCTGAAGAATTAAAACTGGAAAAAGAAGCAGTTGTTGTTGGTAATGAGATTGAGAATATAAATGAAATTGGCAATTATGGAATAAATAAAGTTGTTCATCTAAAGAGTGATAAACTTGCAAATTATTCTTCTACTGCATATTCAGAAGTAATTGCAAATTATGTTAATGAAACTAATGCAGATTTTCTTATGTTAGCTAATACAGCTTTAGGTAAAGATCTCGCTCCTTACCTTGCTGCTAAAATGAATGCAGGATTAATTGTGGATGCCATTAATTTAGATACTTCATCGGGAGAATTAATTGTTACGAGACCGGTTTATGCTGGTAAAGCTTTAATGGATGTTAAATTTAAAACTTCCAAAAAGGTGCTCACTATTCGCCCAAATATATTTAAAGCTACTTCAAGTAATGGCAGTGCACCGGAAGTTACTGTTAAAGAAGTAAGTCCCTCGAATTTGAAATCGAGGGTAACATCGTTTAAAAAATCAGAAGGCAAGATTGATGTTGCAGAAGCAGATATTATTGTTTCAGGTGGACGTGGAATGAAGGGCCCGGAAAACTTTCACTTAATCGAAAAACTTGCTGAAGCTTTAGGCGGTGCAGTGGGAGCATCAAGAGCAGTTGTTGATGCCGGATGGAGACCGCATAGAGAACAAGTTGGACAGACAGGAAAAACAGTCTCACCAAGTCTTTATGTAGCTTGTGGAATTTCCGGTGCAATTCAGCACCTTGCGGGAATGTCTTCAGCTAAATATATTGTTGCTATTAATAAGGATAAAGATGCACCTATTTTTAATATTGCAGATTATGGGATTACAGGAGATGTTTTTGAGATTATTCCCGCTTTAACTGAAGAAATTAAGAAGATTAAATCATAATGAATTAGGAGATTTATTTGCAAAAAATTCAATGTGAAATATTAGGTTTATCAAGTAGTCCTTCTACAGGAGGTGCTTACGCTATTTTATTAAAGGAAGTAAATGGAAACAGGAGACTTCCAATAATAATCGGTGCATTTGAAGCTCAGGCTATAGCACTTGAGATAGAAGGAATTAAACCTCCAAGACCATTAACACATGATCTTTTAAAGCAGGTTACTGATAACCTGGGAGCAACCATTACGGAAGTGGTTATAGATGAATTAAGAGAGAATACTTTTTACGCTAAAATAATTCTCGAAGTATCAGCTTTAACAAATGAAATTGACGCCCGCCCAAGTGATGCTATTGCTTTAGCTGTAAGAGCACAAGCACCAATTTATGTCTCTGAAACTGTAATGGAAGTTGCAGCATTTATACCATCTGAAGATGGAGATAAAGAAGAATCTGAGGAAGCTGAAAGCGAGAAAAAAGAAGAAAAAATTCCTAGTACTAGGCAAGCAAAAATCGCTGCCCTTCAGAATAAATTGAGAGAAGCAATTGATGCCGAAGAATATGAAAGAGCTGCCAGGATAAGGGACGATATTCAGAGACTGACCAGTAATAATTAGTAAGCATTGCAAATCTATTTATGTCTCATTCCATTTGCACTGTTGTCATAAATTATCAAACGCCCGACCTTTTAAAAATAGCTGTAGAGTCATTCAGAAAATTTTATCCCACATTTGATCTTTTAATAATTGATAATGGTTCAAAAGATAATTCCCGGGAAGTAATAAAGGATTTACAAAGTAAATCACCGCTATACACTAAAACACTTTTCCTTGAAGAGAATATTTTTCATGGACCTGCAATGCACCATGCAATAAAAGAATTCAATTATGACTATCTGTTCTTCCTTGATTCTGATACGGAAACTCATAAGGGAGCTTTCTTAGAAGAAATGGCAGAAATTCTAAATTCATCTGATAGAGTTTATGGAACCGGGAGATTTCTCACGTTAAATAAACGTGGTTTTCAATCATCTAAAGGAATTTCTATCCCTGCACCAGCTTATATGATGATTAAGAGAAATTTATATTTTCAATTTCCTCCATTTGAACATCACGGAATGCCCGTATTAAAAAATTTTTCAAAAGCATTAAAGCTCGGTTTTGAGTTTAAAGAATTTCCAATTGAAAATTACATCGAACATTTATGGCGCGGTACTGCCGGAAGATTTGGATATAGCTTGGGAATAAAAGCTAAAATAGATTATGTGCTGAATAAATTAGGATTGTAAATTTGTTAAAAGTAAATTCTTATAAAAAATAATCATTGCATTTTATTATGGAAAACACCCACACAATTACTCACATTGAAATACCGGCTCCCGATCTTGATAAAGC
>JAUSIA010000267.1 GCA_030648225.1 Ignavibacteria bacterium
TTGTTGACCAGATAGCTAAACAGAAAGCAGCTTAAGAAATTATAAAATAAAAGTAGGAGAAAAATAAAATGTCTGATAAAGTAGCTGAAATTGTAGATAAAATATCCGGACTTAGTCTTCTTGAAGCTTCCGAACTTACAAAAGCACTTGAAGAGAAATTTGGAGTAACAGCAGCAGCACCTGTAATGGTTGCTGGTGGAGGTGCTCCTGCTGCAGGTGCACCCGGAGCCGCAGTTGAAGAAAAAACAGAATTCAATGTTACTCTGAAAGCAACGGGTGAAAAGAAGATTAATGTAATTAAAGTCGTTAGAGCACATACAGGTCTTGGCTTGAAAGAAGCTAAAGACCTTGTTGACGGCGCACCAAACACTGTTAAAGAGGGCATATCTAAGGAAGAAGCTGAAAAACTTAAAAAAGAGTTTGAAGATGCTGGAGCAACAGTTGAGGTCAATTAATTTTCTTTTTGATTTAAATTACATTCTTTTTACTGAAAAAGTGATAGGTTGAATAAATCCGCCCTATCGCTTTTTCTGTTGTTGAATCCGATGAAAAAAGTCCGGTTTGTTAGAAAATGAAAATATATTGGAGGTATTAAATTGAGTAATAATAATAATGGTAACGGAAGAATCTCCTTCGGTAAAATTCCTGAAGTGCTTAAAGCACCAAATCTTTTAAGTATACAAACAGATTCATATGAAGATTTTGTGCAGTTTAATATTCCTGCCGGTAAGAGAGAGAATAAAGGTTTAAATGCAGTCTTTAATTCAAACTTTCCGATTTTTGATAATAAAGAGAATTACAGGCTTGATTTTATAGGATATAATATCGAAAAGCCGCGTTACTCAATGCAGGAATGTTTAGAAAGAGGTTTAACTTTTTCAGCTCCTCTTAAAGCAAAATTACGTCTTTCTACTAAGGATCCTGAAACTAAAGAATTTGTTAACAGCGTTGAACAGGAAGTATATCTTGGAAATCTTCCTTATATGACAGACAAAGGAACCTTTATAATTAATGGAGCAGAAAGAGTTGTTGTATCTCAGCTGCATCGTTCACCAGGAGTTGCATTTGCCCAAACACTGCATCCCAACGGAACTCCGATTTATTCTGCAAGGATAATTCCTTTGCGCGGTTCCTGGGTTGAGTTTGCTACCGATATAAACTATGTAATGTATGTATATATAGATAGAAGAAAGAAATTTCCGGCAACTACACTTTTACGTGCTATTGGTTATACTTCAGATGAAGAGATATTAAAGCTTTTTGATCTTATTGAATCTGTAAAAGTTAGAAAGGTAAAAATTGAAAACTATATCGGACGTACAATTGCAAGTGATGTTTTCGATTTCTCTACAGGTGAGATATTTCTTACAAAAGATAGTGTTCTTTCAGAAGCAGATGTAGAAAGACTGCAGGAAGCAGAAGTTGAAGAACTTAAATTCATTAATTCAGAAACTTCTCCTGATCAGGATTTAATTGTTAATACATTAAGAAAAGATACTTCTCATAATAAAGAGGAAGCTCTTTTAGCAATATACAGACAATTGCGTTCCGGTGAAGCCCCTGATCTTGTTACAGCTTCTGCATTAATAGAAAAATTATTCTTTAATGATAAGCGATATGACCTTGGTGATGTCGGTCGCCATAGAATGAATGATAAACTTAAATTAAAGGTTGATGAAAATATTACTGTTCTAACACCGGAAGATATTATTGCGATCATGAAACATATCATCAGGCTTAGAGTTGGCAATGTATCCGTTGATGATATTGATCATCTTGGTAACAGGAGAATAAGAACTGTTGGTGAACAGCTTATGCAGCAGTTTAATATTGGTATGGTGCGTATGGCAAGGACAATTAAAGAGAGAATGAATATGCGCGATACCGAAAGCTTTACTCCTCAGGACCTTGTTAATGCAAGAACTTTAACAAGTGTTATTAATGCATTCTTCGGTACGAACCAGCTGTCGCAGTTTATGGATCAGACAAATCCTTTAGCCGAATTAACACATAAGAGAAGAATGTCTGCTTTGGGCCCTGGAGGTTTAACAAGAGAACGTGCGGGCTTTGAAGTTCGTGATGTTCACTATACCCATTATGGAAGATTATGTCCCATTGAAACTCCTGAAGGTCCCAATATCGGGTTAATCTCTTCCTTAACAATTTATGCAAGAGTAAACAGGTATGGCTTTTTAGAAACTCCATATAGGAAAGTTGAAAAAGGAAAAGTTTCAAACGATGTTATTTATTTAACTGCAGAGCAGGAAGATTATTTCACTATAGCCCAGGCAAATGCTCCTTTAAGTGAACAATCAAGGTTTGTAAATGAACGTGTTAAGTCTAGGTTCAAAGGAGAATTTCCGGTTGTAACACCGGAAAATGTTCAGTTTATGGATGTTGCACCATCGCAGCTTGTAAGTGCAGCCGCAGCGTTAATTCCTTTCCTTGAACATGATGATGCTAACAGGGCACTTATGGGTTCTAACATGCAGCGTCAGGCAGTGCCTTTATTAAGACCTGAAGCTCCGCTTGTTGGAACAGGCATGGAACAAAAAATTGCTTCTGATTCAAGAGCAATTATTACAGCAGAAGATGACGGTGTTGTTGAATATGTAGATGCTGATAAAATTGTTGTCAAATATGATATCAATCCGAATAGTATTGAAGCAATTACAAGTTTTAATAATCTGAGAAGAGTTACTTACAGGATTACAAAATTTCATGGTACAAACCAGGAAACTTGTATTAATCAGCGTCCTATTGTTAAAGAAGGAGACAGAGTTACAAAAGGTTCTGTTCTTGCTGATGGTGCTTCAACAGACCAGGGAGAACTTGCTCTTGGCAGAAACGTACTTGTAGCATTTATGCCCTGGCGTGGTTACAACTTTGAAGATGCTATTATTCTCAGCAATAAAGTTGTAAGTGAAGATATTTATACCTCAATTCACATAGAAGAATTTGAATTACAGGTTAGAGAAACTAAAAGAGGTGAAGAAGAATTAACCCGTGAAATTCCCAACGTTAGTGAGGAAGCTGTAAAAAATCTTGATGAGAATGGAATTATTCGTGAAGGTGCAGAAGTAAAAGAGGGGGATATTCTTATAGGAAAAATTACTCCTAAAGGAGAAACAGATCCTACACCTGAAGAGAAACTGTTAAGAGCAATATTCGGAGATAAAGCCGGTGATGTGAAAGATGCATCATTGAAGGCACCTCCGGGATTAAAAGGAACGGTTATTAAAACCAGGCTTTTCAGCAGAAAAAGAAAAGATGTTGATGCTAAAAAGACGGAGAAGAAACAGCTTGACTCTCTGGAAACAGAGCATAAACAGAATTTAACTTCTAACTATGAAAAGCTGGTTGAAAAATTAACCAAGCTTACTGAAGGAAACAGTACAACAGGTATTAGAGATCTTGATGGAAGTGTTGTTCTGAGAAGTAATACAACTATCAAGGATACAACCTTTTCTTCTTTGGAAGATGTTACTAAACTCGATTATACTCTTGACTGGTTTGAATCAAAAAGAGTGAACAGTCATATATCTGTTTTATATAAAAATTATTTTGATCTTCTTTCTGATATAGAAGAAGAGTATAAAAGAGAGAAAGTAAAAATCACATCAGGTGATGAACTGCCTCCGGGAATCGTTCAGCTTGCAAAAGTTTATGTTGCTAAAAAACGTAAGCTTGCAGTTGGTGATAAAATGGCTGGACGCCATGGTAACAAAGGTGTTGTTGCAAAAATAGTTCCTTTAGAAGAAATGCCTTTCCTACCTGATGGAACTCCTGTTGATATAATTTTGAACCCGCTTGGTGTACCTTCAAGAATGAACCTCGGTCAGCTTTATGAAACTGCTCTTGGCTGGGCAGGCAAAGTCCTTGGGCTTAAATTCGCAACACCAATCTTTGATGGGGCTAAGATGGAAGATGTTGAAGAATGGCTTAAGAAAGCTAACCTTGTTGAAGGCAGCAAAACAGATCTTTATGATGGAAGAACAGGTGAAAAATTCCATCAGAAAGTTACTTGTGGATACATTTATATGTTAAAGCTTAGTCACCTTGTTGATGATAAAATTCATGCAAGGTCAATTGGGCCATACTCTCTTATTACCCAGCAGCCACTTGGCGGTAAAGCTCAGTTCGGTGGTCAGAGGTTTGGAGAAATGGAAGTATGGGCACTCGAAGGTTATGGTGCGGCTCATATTCTGCAGGAGATCTTAACCGTAAAAAGTGATGATGTTGCAGGAAGAGCAAAAGTATATGAAGCAATTGTTAAGGGTGAAAACTTACAGGAACCGAATGTTCCTGAATCTTTCAATGTGTTGATTAAGGAACTTCAGGGCTTAGGTCTGGATATAAAAATTAATTAACACGAAGAATATTTTTTCACTTAGAAATTAGGAGATAAAAAATGGCTTTTAGAATTCAAGAAAATGCAATGAGAGATATTGTTAGTCTTACGATCGGTTTGGCTAGTCCTGATGATATTTTATCCAGATCATATGGTGAAGTTACAAAACCGGAGACAATTAATTACAGATCCTTCCGACCTGAAAAGGATGGTTTATTTTGTGAGAAGATTTTTGGTCCCACTAGAGATTGGGAATGTTTCTGCGGTAAGTACAAAAGAATAAGATATAAAGG
>JAUSIA010000101.1 GCA_030648225.1 Ignavibacteria bacterium
TGAACCAGAAAAATTGTTCAAATGGAATAAGCCATTCTATTCCTAAAGTATTTCCGAGGTAACCAAATGGAGATTGATAACCACCAAAGAAAACTGCAGCAACAATAGCAGAAACAGCAAACATATTTGCATACTCAGCAAGGAAGAACATTGCGAACTTCATTCCTGAATATTCTGTATGATAACCTGCAACAAGCTCAGATTCTGCTTCGGGAATATCGAATGGTGTGCGGTTAACTTCTGCAAGAGTGCTTATATAAAGAATGACGAAGCCAATCACCATAAAAGGTATGAAAGCAAATTTTTGAATATCCAATCCGGGTCCGCCAAATATCATCCAGTTCCAGAAGTAGCCAGTCTGCATTTCACTTAATGTATAAAGGTTAAGTGTACCTGTTATCATTACAATTGTAACAACAACAATCATTGTTGGAATTTCATAACTGATTATCTGAGCAGCGGATCTCATTGCACCAAGCAAAGAGTATTTATTATTTGATGCCCACCCGGCCATTAGTATTCCTGCAACAACTAATCCTGAAACAGCAATGATGAAGAACAATCCGAGATCAATATTAGCTCCGATAAAAGCACTGGAGAATGGAATGGCTGCAAACACTGCATAACTTCCTGCAAATACTAAAACCGGTGCAAGATTAAAGAGAGGTTTATCTGTATCTCTCGGAACTATATCTTCTTTTTGCAGAAGCTTTAAAATATCTGCAATAGTTTGAAATGCCCCATGCCAGCCAACTCTCATTGGACCTAATCTATCCTGCATATGAGCAGAAATTTTTCTTTCCCACCAAACTGCAAAGAGTGCAAATGGAAGAATAAAAAGAAAGAGCGGGAAAAAGCTTTGAATGAGTCCTGCTAAAAATTCACTTCCGGTAAGTTTGAATAAATAATCGTAAATCACCTGTCAACCTCTCCGAGTACAATATCAATACTTCCGAGGATTGCAACTACATCTGCAACCATATGACCTTTGCAGAGTTCGTTCATCACGCTAAGATTTACAAAAGAGGGCGCTCTTACTTTTACTCTGAATGGATTTACTGAGCCATCACTGATTATGTAATAACCTAATTCACCGCGGGGATTTTCAACTCTTCCATAAACTTCGCCTACTGGTGGTTTAACTCTTTTAGGTATTGCAGATGAAACATCACCTTCAGGAATTTGTGCTAAAGCCTGTTCAAGTATTTTAAGGCTTTCTTCCATCTCAAGAATACGGACGTAATATCTATCCCAGGAATCTCCGACTGTTCCCATTAATCCTTCACCAACGGGGATATTAAAATCAAATTTATCATAAACTGAATAAGGATCATTTCTTCTTAAATCCCATTTCATTCCGCTTCCTCTTAACATTGGACCGGTTACTCCATAATTTATTGCAACATCAGCAGGAAGTATTCCAACATTTGCTGTTCGTTCAATGAAAATTTTATTATTTGTAAGAAGATCGTTGAGCTCCACTACTTTTGGTCTGAAGTAATGAATAAATTCTTTTGCAAGTCTTATAAAATCAGGATGAAGATCGTGAGATACTCCACCAACCCAGATATAATTGTAGAGAAGTCTTGCACCACAGGTTAGTTCAAAAAGACTGAGAATTTTTTCTCTGTCCCTGAAGCAGAAAAGGAAAGGAGTCATTGCACCTATATCAGCACCATAAGTACCAAGAGCAACCAGGTGAGATGCAATTCTCTGAAGTTCACCCATAATAACTCTTATATATTCTACTCTTTCGGGAACTTTAATATCAAGAAGCTTTTCAACTGTAATTGCATAACCAAATTCATTATACATCGAGGCAAGGTAATCCATTCTGTCTGTATAAGGAATTACCTGGGGATATGTCATCACTTCAGCATGTTTCTCAAAACATCTATGAAGATATCCCAGATGAGGTGTAACCTTTTTGACTATTTCACCTTCAAGCAGAAGTTCCAGCCTTAATACACCATGAGTAGATGGGTGCTGCGGTCCCATATTAAGAATCATTTCTTCAGTGTTTAAGCTGGGTTGAGTTTCTATATTTTTTTCAATTGTGTTTATCATTTTTTCACCACAGAGTCACAGAGACACAAAGAAAACTTTCTATTTGCCATTTTACAATTTCCATCAATATGGAACTTTCATTCCATGATAAAATTCAGGGTTCTTATAATCTTTTCTTAAAGGATGTCCTGCTTCCCAATCATAAGGCATAAGTATTCTCCTCAGATCAGGATGATTGAGAAAATTAATTCCAATAAGATCGTAAGCTTCACGTTCATGCCAGTCGGCACATCTCCACACATCTGAAACAGATTGAACTTCAGGATTTTCTCTCGGAGTAAAAACTTTTAAAATAACTTTATGTTTTAATTCAGTTGATTCAAGATGATAAACCACACTCAGGGTTCCACCTGAAATAGTGATACTTCCATCAACTTCAGGTTTCTTTTCACCATTAGCGTTATCTACTCCGGATAAATTCATTAAACTATTAAACTGCAAATCATTATCATCCCTTAAATAAAAACAAACTTCGTGTATAATTAAAGGATCAACAACAATGAAAGGTTCTACAGATGCAGCAGAAGTTAATTCTATTATTTTATTGTTAAACTTTTCTTTTAAAAGATTATAAATTTCTTCAGAAGTTTTCATGCAGATTTTTTTACCACAGATTCATTACGTATTTTTTCCTGCAATTTCATTAAACCTTCGAGAAGGGCTTCCGGTCTTGGAGGACAACCGGGAACATAAACATCAACTGGTATAACACGATCAACACCTTTAAGAACATGATAACCATGCTCCCAATAAGGCCCGCCGCAGTTTGAACAGCTACCCATCGAAATAACATATTTCGGATCGGGCATTTGTTCATAAAGTCTTTTTATTCTTAAAGCCATCTTTAAAGTAACTGTACCTGAAACAATAATAACATCTGATTGCCTTGGTGATGGACGCGGAATAACACCGAACCTGTCAAAATCATAATGAGAAGCGGAAGTTGCCATCATCTCAATTGCACAGCAGGCTAAGCCAAAACTCACCTGCCAGAGAGATGATAAACGTGCCCAGTTAAAAAGATCTTCTGCTGTGGTTATTACAATGTTATCATCTGAAAATTGCTTATCTAAAAATCCCATAAATCCTCAGGTTAATACTTCTTCATTAATTTGCTCGCTTTGTAAAGCAGGTGCAGCTTGTTCAGGTTTTTTCTTTAATACAGGAGTAACAATTGGCTGTCTTTCCCATTCGAGATCACCTTTTCTCCATTCATAAGCCATCCCTAATCCAAGCAGAAAGAGAAAAATAACACCAACAATATAACCAGCTACTCCAAAATTCTGATAAACCAAAGCCCAGGGTATTAGAAGAACAACCTCAACATCAAAGATTAAAAAGATTAAAGCAATAACATAAAATCTTATATTGAATTTTACCCAGGGAGAACCTATTACATCTTCTCCGCATTCATAAGTAAGGAGTTTCTCATAACTTGGTCTGGAAGGTCTTATAAGACGTGCGACAAAGATTGCTACGACAGTAAACAGAACGGCAGTTAGCATAAAAATAAATATCTTGCCAAATTCTGTCAGCATATATGCCCTCTAAGGTTTTTGCGAAAATAAAAATAACATACAGGTAATGTCAAGAAAATTAAGCTAACAATTATCAATTGTTATTTATCCATGTTATCATAAAATATCAAGTCACTTAGCAATTTTAACATATATGCCATCAAATTAACACTCATTATAATAAAGCTGTTTTTACAGGGTCTTATATTTTTATTTTAAACAAGAAGATTTTGTT
>JAUSIA010000270.1 GCA_030648225.1 Ignavibacteria bacterium
AGTTCAAGAGCAAGTTCAAGGATATGCTATCATGAAAGAATGCAGTCATGCTCTTTCCATAATGTATAGAAATCTAAATGAAAAATTTTACCAAAAACATTCATCAATCATCTATTCATACTAAGGAATATTGATGCTTAATTATGTTTGGATGACTTTATTATTCATTGGAATAATAACTGCCGTATCAACCGACCTGATTAATAAGGGGAATAATAAATACAGGAACAATGAACCACTTCCGCTAACTATTGAATTTCCAGAACCATTTATTAAAGATTCAGAAAAATCTTATGATGTAAAATTTTTTATTGATAAAAAGCACTTTAATTCTTTTTATAACGTAAGTATTGAAGAAGATATTTCTCTTTCCGCAAAATTATCTGTAAACCCTGAAGAAAATAAAAAAGTCGTTTTCTTTAATACTAATAATGATAGTCCTGAGATCTGGAAAGAAATTGCTTCAGCATCAGGAGAGGAAGATGATATTACAGGCGCACTAACTTCATTAGCATTCACATCTGAAACAAATGCTTCGGCAAAATTAATTCTGGAAGACGCATCTTTTCTTAAGATGAAAGAAGTTACCAACTCTGCTATAGATTATGCAAAAACTGCAGTTAACATTGCTCTTGGTTTAATTGGAATAATGGCTCTTTGGCTTGGTGTTCTGAAAGTTGCAGAGGATGCAGGGCTGATAAAAATAATTGCAAACTGGCTTAAGCCAATAACTAAAAAATTATTTCCCGATGTTCCTGCAGACCACCCTGCAATGGGTTCAATGATAATGAATATCTCAGCTAATATGCTTGGATTGGGAAATGCTGCAACTCCTTTCGGACTCAAAGCAATGGAAGAGCTTGATAAGCTTAATCCAAATAAAGGAACTGCAACCAACTCAATGGTAACTTTTCTTGCAATAAATACTGCTGGCTTAACTTTAATTCCGGCTACAGCAATTGCGATACGTGCAGCAGCCGGAAGCGCAGAACCTGCAATAATTATTGGTACATCTTTGTTTGGATCTTTTTGTGCAACGGTAACAGGAATTATTGCTGCAAAAACCCTGGAAAAATTTCCTATTAAGAGAAATGATTTTTCAGCATGGATAAAAAGTAACAGTAAAGGAATTTTTGTATTTCTTGCTTTAATATTAGTGGCTTTTATTATTTTCTTTTCAGGTGCCGGTAAAATATTTTCTACTTTATTTTACTGGCTTAAACCCGAAACATTCCGCGAAATAATAAATATAGTTTCAATTGCTGCTATTCCTTTATTGATATTTACTTTCATTGGATATGGTGCTTTGAAGAAAGTAAAAGTGTACGAGCAGTTTATTGAAGGCGCTAAAGAAGGATTCAATATAGCTGTAAGAATAATTCCTTATTTAGTCGGTATGTTAATGGCAATTGGTATTTTCAGAGCAGGCGGGGGAATGGATTGGCTGATTATAATCCTCCGTCCAATTACAGATTTTATTGGAATGCCTGCAGAAGCATTGCCAATGGCTCTTATGCGTCCCTTATCAGGAAGCGGTTCACTTGGAATTATGGCAGAAATAATTTCTGTACACGGACCAGATTCATTTATGGGAATTCTTGTCTCTACTTTTTATGGAAGCACTGAAACAACGTTTTATGTTTTGGCTGTTTACTTCGGTGCTGTTAATATCAGGAATACAAGACATGCAGTGCCTGCCGGTTTGCTTGCTGATATAGCAGGTATGCTCGGTGCATTATTCATTGTCAGACTTTTATTCGGTTAGAATGAAAGTATTTGTAACCAGAGAAGATTTCTGCAAAGGTAATAGATTTATTTGGCAGTGCAACTGAAGAAGCAAAGTAATTGAAGTTCTAAATGACAGGAAACCCTTAACAAATGTTAATTAATAAGTCGCGTTATACAATATGTTTTGGAATATTGGAATAATGGAGTGCTGGAATGTTAATTTAACGAATTCCCATTGTTCCAATATTCCATTATTCCAGGAGCTTAGGTAAGGGGAACAGTTTCAATTCAATATCAAAATACCCCATGTTGAATATCTATCGTTTAATAAGTAATTTTCATCTAAATAGAGATTATTTAAATGCGGATTGGCTTACCAAAAGAAAATCAAAATGAAGAAAGGAGAATAGCTCTTACTCCTGCCGGAATTGATTCCTTAACCAGGCTTGGGCATACGGTCTTTATTGAATCCGGTGCTGGCGTTGGAAGCAATTTTAGCGATGAAGATTTTATTAAAACAGGGGCAACTATTGTCTTTAGTCAGGAGGAAGTTTTTAAACTCTCAGAGATGATTATTAAAGTTGCTCCATTAACTGAAAAAGAAGTTGAGATTCTTCAGGATAACCAGGTACTTTTTTCATTTTTACATCTTGCAGTTGGAAAGAAAAAAATAATAACTGAACTTCTTAACAAAAAAATTACCGCAATAGGTTATGAGCTGATTGAAAAAGATGGAGGTCTTCCCATTCTTAATTCAATGAGTGAAATTGCCGGGAAGCTTTCTATCCAGGTTGCCGAGAGATATCTTGAAAGCTTTAATAAAGGAGGAAGAGGAATTTTACTTGGTGGTATTGCAGGTGTGGCTCCTGCCGCAGTTGTTATTATAGGTGCCGGAGTTGTAGGTACAACCGCTGTCAGGGCTGCTTTGGGAAGAGGTGCCCAGGTTATTGTGCTCGATAAAGATTTGCTCAGACTGCGAAAAATTGAATCGGAGTTTAAAAATAAAATTACCACAGTAATGGCTAATCCATACACTATTTCACGTGGCGTAAAGTTTGCGGATGTTTTGATTGGTTCTGTTCTTATTAAAGGTGAAAAAGCGCCTCATATTGTAACAGAAGATATGGTTAAACAAATGAAAAAAGGTGCGGTGATAGTTGATGTTTCAATTGACCAGGGAGGCTGCATAGAAACAAGCAGGCTTACTTCTATTTCTGATCCTGTTTTTATAACGCACGATGTAATCCACTATTGTGTACCAAATATGACTGCACTTGTATCACGAACCGCAAGCTATGGTTTGAATAATGCATCATTAGGTTATATACTAAATATTGCTGAGAACGGATTGGTGAATGCTTTACTGGGTGATTCAGGTTTTGCCAAAGGTGTTTGCTCTTATCAGGGATTTTGTTCAAATGAAGCTATTGCAAATATATTCAGAGTTGAATTCAGGAGATTAAGAATTTTTTCGACCAACTGAGCAGGGGATAATCTTTTTGAACAACTTTTTTCAGGATAACAAAATACCCTCAAGATTTTTTCCTGTTCCCTAAAATTAATAAGAGGAAAATGGTTGCTGTAATAGGTGATATTCATGGATGTTATTTTACTCTTAAGGAATTAGTATCACAGATCAAACAGAAATATCCTAACATTGAAATTTATAGTGTTGGTGATCTTGTTGACAGGGGTAACTTCAATTATGAAGTTGTTGATTTTGTGATCTCTGAAAAAATAATATTTACTCTCGGTAATCATGATTATATGTTCTATCATTTCATTCATTACCCCGGAAGTGAAATGGGAAGAATGTGGATTTACAATGGTTCCGAAACTACTGTCAATTCATATCAAAACAAGGTTGAAGAGATGTACAAACATCTTGAGGTAATTATTAAGGCTCCTCTTTTTTATAATCTTGATGATTGTTTTATTTGTCATGCAGGAATTTCTTCTTACTTTAAA
>JAUSIA010000133.1 GCA_030648225.1 Ignavibacteria bacterium
TAATTTTAAGTCTTCCAAATATTTTTTGGCAGTTATGGAAATTCATTGCCCCTGCACTAAGAAAAAAAGAGAGATGTTATATATCATGGATTGTTATTTTTTCTTCAGTTTGTTTTCTTAGCGGGATTGCATTTGCATATTTCGTTATGCTTCCGCTTACACTTAAGTTTGCTGCTGAATTTGGTTCAGAAACAATTGAAAACCAGTTTGCCATTGATGAATATATGTCAATTATAATTAGTGTTATGCTTGCAGCCGGATTTATTTTTGAACTCCCTATGATCTCTTTTTTCCTTACAAAGCTTGGCATCTTAACTCCTGTTTTTATGAGGAAGTATCGCAGGCATGCGATTGTAATAATTTTGATTCTGGCTGCGTTTTTAACTCCCGGTGCAGATCCGGTTTCACAGGTTGTATTGGCGGTTCCATTGGTAGTATTATATGAAATAAGTATATTAATTTCAAAACTATCCCAGAAGAAAAATTGAATCGCAAAGATCTATCCGAAATAAGTAAACCCATTAAAACAGAGCTCGATAAGTTCAGTGAACTTTTTAAATCTTCAATGAAATCAAAGGTTGGACTTGTTGATTTGATAGCCCGGTATATCATAAGGCAAAAAGGAAAAAAGATACGTCCGCTTTTGGTTTTGCTTTCTGCTAAAGTTGCCGGCGGCGTAAATGAAAGAACATACCGAGGTGCTGTTCTTGTGGAGCTTCTTCATACAGCTACATTAGTTCATGATGATGTTGTTGATAATGCTGATAAGCGAAGAGGCTTCTGGTCTGTTAATAAAATTTTTAAGAATAAAGCCGCAGTTTTAATGGGAGATTATCTTCTTTCCCGCGGACTTATGATTGCCGTTGAAGGTAAAGATTATGATTTCCTTGGAGTAATAACAAATACAGTTAAACGTATGTCTGAAGGTGAGCTACTCCAAATTCAGAAGACAAGAAAATTAGATATTGATGAAGAAACTTATTTTAAAGTTATTTCAGATAAAACAGCTTCCTTACTTGAAACCTGCTGCCAGATTGGAGCTTTAAGTGCTTCAGATAATCCCGAATACCATGAAGCAATGAGAAGGTTTGGTGAATCAATTGGAATAGCTTTCCAGATAAGAGATGATATTCTTGATTATGAAGGAAAAACAAAGTTGATTGGTAAACCTGTCGGCGGAGATATTAAAGAAAAGAAAATTACCCTTCCACTCATCTATTCTTTAAACCAGGTTTCAAACGGTGAAGCTTCAAACATCAGGAAGTTGATTAAGAATGGGAACAGCAAAGAAAGTGTTAATGAGATTATAGATTTCGTCCGCAAGAATAGAGGCATTGATTACTCACTTGATAAAGCACATTCATATTCATCCAAAGCAATAGAAGCATTAAAAGTTTTTCCTGATTCACAAAGCAGAATTGCTCTTGAAGCTTTAGTTGATTTTGTGATTGACAGGAAGAATTAAAATAGACTTTGAGAAAGGGAGACTTTGAGAAGGGAGACAATTAGATAAGTAGAACTTGAGATTTTGAGAAAGGGAGACTTTGAGACGGGAGGACCTTGAGACTTTGAGAATCTTGATTTAATTAAAAAAAAAATAGAGGAAGAGTTTATGAAAATTAAAACTCATAGAGATATGGAGGTTTATAATATTGCTTTTAAAGCTGCTATGAAAATTTTCATTCTTTCTAAAAACTTTCCTAAAGAAGAAACTTATTCTTTAACTGATCAAATAAGAAGATCATCAAGATCCGTATGTTCTAATATTGCTGAAGCTTTTCGCAAGAGAAGATATGAAAAATCTTTTGTTGCTAAGTTAAATGATTCGGAAGGTGAGGCAGTCTGAAACGCAAACTTGGCACGAATTTTCTATAAATTGCGGTTACATTAATAATGAAGATTATGATTTCTTAATGAATGAATATGAAAATATTTTAGGCAAATTAGTTACAATGGCTAATCAACCTGAGAAATGGTCTATTTAAAATCCTACATCTTAAAAATCTCATAGTCTCATAGTCCTTTTCTTCAAGATTTGCATAAGCCGGCTATTTCTTCTTAATCTCTTCTTTAAACTTAAATCCTTTTGCCGGTTCTCTTAAAGTTAAAACAGGGCAGGGAGCTTTTCTTACTACTTTCTCAGCAGTGCTTCCAAATAAAATATGCTCAACTCCTGAATGACCATGTGTTGCAATAATTATTATATCAACATTTTCCTCAGCAGCAGTTTCAATTATTTCAACGAATGGCTTGCCTGTCTTTATTATCTTTTTAACCGATACACCGGAAGGAATTTCTTTTTCAGCAAGTTTATCAAGTTCTTCTTTTGCACGCTTATCCATTTCAAGTCCCAGAGTTGGAATCGCTATCTGCCCCATACTAAAATCAGGCGGATAAATAACCGGTTCTATTACATAAACGAGAATTAGGGAAGCATCAAAAAGCTTTGCAAAGTTAACCGCATATTTCAGGGAGCTTTTAGAATAATCTGAAAAATCTATAGGGACTAATACTTTATTTATTTTAGGTTCCATAATCTGTCTCCGATGTTACTCTTAATTTATTTTGAAGAGCAAAATGATCTTCATTTATTTTTCTTAAACGAAAAGCAATTATTTGTGAAATCCCCTGGAGAATTTTAATTCCTTTTCTTGGGTATGCTTCAATATATTCATCAAGGTCAGGTTTGAAGATAACAGAAAGCTTGCAATCGGTTTTTGCAATTGCAGAAGCTGATCTT